>NZ_JBFAQU010000025.1:15517-84656 GCF_040678915.1 Micromonospora sp. NPDC049257 | reverse complement strand
CCAGAACGCCTCCACCGCCTCCCGCTGGTACGACCGCAGCGTCCACGGCTTGCCGCCGCCGGCACCGAGCTGCACCTGGTGACCCTCAGCGACACGGTGGGGCCCGCCGCCGGACCGGGATCAGCTGACGCTCACGGCCGCCCAGGCGGCGGCGACCGTCTTGTACTCGGTGCTGGTCGCGCCGTACAGGTCGGTGGCGGCCGACAGGGTCGCGGTGCGGGCGCCCTTGTAGTTGGTGGTGGTGGTCATGTAGCGGGTCAGCGCCCGGTACCAGATCGCTCCGGCCTTGGTGTTGCCGATGCCGGTGATGGTGGTGCCGTTGCAGGTCGTGCTGGTGCCGTAGGAGGAGGTGCCGCTGCCCACGGCGAGCAGGTAGAAGAAGTGGTTGGCCACGCCCGAGGAGTAGTGCACGTCCAGGCCGCCGACCGAGCTGCTCCAGCAGTCCGCCGACTTGCCGTCCTTGGAGGGCTTGTCCATGTAGCGCAGCGGGGTGCCGGTGCTGCGCAGCTTCTCCCCGATCAGGTAGTCGCCCGGGTCCTTGGCGCTGGCCGCGTAGAACTCGACCAGGGTGCCGAAGATGTCGCTGGTGGCCTCGTTGAGGCCACCGGACTCGCCGCTGTAGCGCAGCCCGGCGGTGTTGCTGGTGACCCCGTGGGTCATCTCGTGCCCGGCCACGTCGAGCGAGGTCAGCGGGTACCAGCCGGAACCGCCGTCGCCGTAGGTCATGCAGAAGCAGGCGTCCTGCCAGAACGCGTTGGCGTAGTTGCTGCTGTAGTGCACCCGGCTGTACGCGCCGACGCCGTCGTTGCGGATGCCGTTGCGGCCGTGCGCGCTCTTGTAGTAGTCCCAGGTCTTCTGCGCGCCGAAGGCGGCGTCGGCGGCGGCGGTCTGCCGGTTGGTCAGGGTGCCGTTGCCGAACACGTTGTTGGTGCTGGTGACCAGGGTGCCGGTGCCGCTGGTCCTGCCGTTGAGGTCGTAGGTGCGGTGGTTGCCCCGGGCCGGGTCGGCGAGCTGGTAGGTGCTGCCGGACAGGTTGCTGCCGACCGAGACCGTGCCCGAGTGGAAGGTGTTGCCGGTGCCCTCCCGCTGCACGCCCTCCCACGAGTCGCGGACCGCGCCGGTGGTGGCGTCGACCAGCACGTGCAGCTCGCTCGGGGTGCCGTCGGCGTGGGTGCCGCCGACCACCACCTCGTAGGCGAGGGTGGTCGCGGTGTCACCGGCGTCGAAGACGAGCTGCGCGCCGGCCACGGAGCGGCCGGTGGCGGTCGATGCGGCGTACGCGATCTTGCTGGCGGCGGCCTCGCTGAGCTTGGCCTTCGGGGCGCGTTGCGGGGCGTTGGCGAGGCGGTGGGTGGCGCCGCGCCAGGAGTCGCCCTTGCCGAGGTGGACGACCAGGTCGCCGCCGAGGACGGGCAGACCGTCGGAGTAGCGGTTGAGCCGGACGTGCTCGGTGCCGTCGGCGTCGGTCACCACGTTGCGGGGGGTGAACGTCTGGCCGTCGGCGGCGAGGCCGGCACCGGAGTGGGCCTTGAGCTGGGCGACCGCGCGGGTGAACGGGTCGGCGGTACCGGTGGGTGCGGCGGTGGCCGCCGTGGGCACCGTGACGACGGTGGCCAGGAGAGCGGCCGTGGCGAGGCCGCTCATCAGGGGGGTTCGGCGCATCGGGGTTCTGCCTCCACAGGGACAGTCGGGGGGGTGCCGACTGACGATGGCCCGCCGGTGGTGGACCGTGGGCCGGTCACGTGTCCGCAGGTTACGGGCGTGACAACCGGCACCGAAGGAAGAAGATCCTCGATGTCGGCTGTGGCTATTCTCAGCCCAACCGGCCGGTTTCTGTCACGCCCTGGACCGAGATTTTTTCGGAGTATTTCCGTCACCCCGCGCCACCTGCCGAAACGCGGTCACCCGCACCCGACATCTCGACCGTCGGTGACCGCACACTCCCCCCGGGTCACCGAATCGGCGGTCGTACGCCTCCCCGGGGTCGCCGCCACGGCCGCCCGCCGGTGGCGTCCGCCGCGTCGCGTGGCAACCTGTCGCACTCCTCGGGCAGGATGCAGGTCGTGCGCCCTGACCGAGACGACCAGCTGACCGGAGCCCGCGGATGACCGACGACCGGATCGACGGCCGGATCGACAGCCCCGGCGAGCCCGTCGGCCGGGTGCTCGGCACCGCCGACGCCACCCCGTTGCAGTTCTGGACGGCCGTCTCCCCGGGCAGCTACCTCCAGCTCGACGACGTGGTGGTCACCCGGCGCGACCTGCCCGACCGGGAGCCGGTCACCATCGCCGGGGTGGTCACCCAGGTCCGCGCCCGGCACGAGGGCGCCCAGTTCGAGTCGGACGTCTTCGCCATCGCCGACGGCACCCTCCCGGCCCAGGTGCAGGAGGCCGCCGAGATCACCACCACCCGGGTCGACCCGGAGCTGTACGTGCCGCCCGCGCCGGGCGCGACGGTCTACCGGGCCGAGGGCGACGCCCGCGCCCGCGCGCTGCACTTCGACCGGATGGAACGGCGCATCCCGATGGGGATGGGCCGCGACGGCGTCCCGGTCTACCTCAACGCCGACTTCCTCGACGGCAGCCGGGGCGCACACGTGTCGATCTCCGGCATCTCCGGGGTGGCCACCAAGACCAGCTTCGCCACCTTCCTGCTCTACTCGGTGTTCCGTTCCGGGGTGCTGGGCGGCGACGCGGTCAACGCCAAGGCGCTGATCTTCAACGTCAAGGGCGAGGACCTGCTCTTCCTCGACCACCCCAACGCCCGTCTCGACGATCCCACCCGGGCCGCGTACGCCAAGCTGGGGCTGGCCGCGGGGGCGTTCCCCGACGTGCGGGTGTACGCCCCGCCCCGGGTCGGCGACGCCTCCGGCACCCCCGACGTGAGCAGCCGGCTCACCGGCGTCGACGCCTTCTACTGGACGCTGAGCGAGTTCTGCGCCGAACGCCTCCTGCCGTACGTCTTCGCCGACGCCGACGACGAACGCCAGCAGTACACGATGGTGGTGCACTCGGTCACCGCCCACCTGGCCCGCTACGCCCAGCCCGCCGACGGTGGGGTCAGCGTCGACGGGGTGCGCCTCGGCTCCTACGCCGATCTCGTCGACCACGTCGTCGAGCAGCTCAACGACGACGAGACCCGGGGCGACTGGGCGGGCAGCGCGGTCGGCCTGGGCACCGTCAACGCGTTCGCCCGCCGGCTGATCGGCAGCAAGAAGGACCTGGGTCGACTGATCCGGGGCGACCTGGCCACCCGCCGCCCGCACGCGATCAACACCGCCGAGAGCGCCCAGGTCACCGTGGTCGACCTGCACAACCTCCCGGACCGCGCGCAGCGCTTCGTGGTCGGCGTGACGCTCCGCGGCGAGTTCGAACGCAAGGAGAAGTCCGGCACCGCCAAGCCGCTGCTCTTCGTCGTCCTCGACGAGCTCAACAAGTACGCCCCCCGCGAGGGCTCCTCCCCGATCAAGGAGGTGCTGCTCGACATCGCCGAGCGGGGCCGGTCGCTCGGGGTGATCCTGGTCGGCGCGCAGCAGACGGCCAGCGAGGTCGAGCGGCGGATCGTCACCAACTCGGCGATCCGGGTGGTCGGCCGGCTCGACCCGGCCGAGGCGTCCCGCCCGGAGTACGGCTTCCTCCCGCCGGCCCAGCGGCAACGCGCCCTGCTGGCCAAGCCGGGCACCATGTTCGTCAACCAGCCGGACATCCCGGTCCCGCTGTGCCTGGAGTTCCCCTTCCCGGCCTGGGCGACCCGGGTGTCCGAGGCGGGCCGGGCCCCGTCGGAGACGCTGCGTTCGATCACCGGCTCGATCGACCCGTTCGCCGTGGTCGGCTCGGGCGGCGCCGACGACGACATTCCGTTCTAGGGGGCTGGCCGCCATGAAGATCCTGCACACCTCCGACTGGCACGTCGGCAAGGTGCTCAAGGGGCAGTCCCGGGCCGAGGAGCACAAGCAGGTGCTGGCCGGGGTCATGGAGATCGCCCACGCCGAGCGCCCCGACCTCGTCATCGTCGCTGGCGACCTCTACGACACGGCCGCGCCGAGCCCGGAGGCGACCCGGCTGGTCACCCGGGCGTTGACCGCGCTGCGCCGGACCGGGGCCGACGTGGTGGCGATCGGCGGCAACCACGACAACGGCCACGCCCTCGACGCGTTGCGCCCCTGGGCGGAGGCGGCCGGCATCACCCTGCGCGGCGGGGTCCGCGACAACCCGGCCGAGCACGTCATCGACGGCGTCACCGCCGACGGTGAGCGGTGGCAGCTCGCCGCGCTGCCCTTCCTGTCCCAGCGGTACGCGGTCCGCGCGGTGGAGATGTACGAGCTGACCGCCGCCGAGGCCACCCAGACCTACGCCGACCACCTCGGCCGGGTGCTGGCGAAGCTGACCGAGGGTTTCACCGAGCCGGACCGGGTGCACCTGGTCACCGCCCACCTCACCGTGGTCGGGGCGAGCACCGGTGGCGGCGAGCGGGACGCGCACACCGTCCTCGGCTACGCGGTGCCGACGTCGGTCTTCCCGGGCACCGCGCACTACGTGGCCCTGGGGCACCTGCACCGGTCGCAGCGGGTGATCGGCCCGTGCCCGATCCGCTACAGCGGCAGCCCGCTCGCGGTCGACTTCGGCGAGCAGGAGAACGTCTGCTCGGTGACCCTGGTCGAGGTGGGCGCGCACTCCGCCGCCCGGATCCGGGAGGTGCCGGTGTCGGCGGCGGTGCCGCTGCGTACGGTGCGCGGCACCCTCGCCCAACTGGCCGAGGCCGACCCGCCCGAGGGCTGGCTGCGGGTGTTCGTCCGGGAGCAGCCCCGGGCCGGCCTGCGGGAGGAGGTGCAGGAGCTGTTTCCCCGCGCGTTGGAGATCCGGATCGACCCGGAGCTGCTGCCCACCCCGGGCAGCGGCACCCGGGTCGCCCAGCGGGCCGGCCGCTCCCCCCGCGAGCTGTTCGCCGACTACCTGGGCAGCCGGGGGCACGACGACGACGGGGTCCGGGACCTCTTCGACGAGTTGCTGGAGGAGGTGGAGCGCTGATGCGACCGATGCGGCTGGACCTGGCCGGTTTCACCGTCTTCCGCGACGAGACCACCGTCGACTTCACCGACGCCGACTTCTTCGCCCTGGTCGGGCCGACCGGCTCGGGCAAGTCGACGGTGCTGGACGCGATCTGCTTCGTCCTCTACGGCTCGGTGCCCCGCTGGGGTGGCGCCCGGGGGCTGGCCAACGCGCTCGCCCCGTCGGCGGTGGAGGCCCGGGTCCGGTTGGTCTTCGAGTCGGCCGGCGACCGGTACGTGGCGACCCGGGTGGTCCGCCGCGACGGCCGGGGCACGGTCAAGACCGCCAACGCCGGGTTGCAGCTGATGCCGCCCGGGTTCGACATCACCAAGCTCGACACCGGGCTCAGCCCGGAGGACCTGGGCGAGGTGCTGGCCGGCACCCCGGCCGAGATGGAACAGGCCGTGCTGGACGCGGTCGGGCTGCCGTACGAGCAGTTCACCTCCTGCGTGGTGCTGCCGCAGGGGCAGTTCGCCGACTTCCTGCACGCCAAGCCGGCCACCCGGCAGCAGATCCTGGTCAACCTGCTCGGCCTCGGCGTCTACGAGAGCGTGCAGAAACGGGCCACCGAACGCGCCGGGCAGGCCGAGGCGAAGCTGGAGGCGGTCGCCCGGGTGCTCGGCGGGTTGACCGACGTCGACGACGCGACGCTGGCCACCGCGTCCGCGCAGGTCGACCGGATCCGGGAGCTGTCCGGGGCGGTGGCGGCGGCCGTACCGGAGCGGGAGCGGGCGTGGGCGGCGGCGCGGGAGGCCACGGCGGCGCTGGCGGCGCTCGACGCCGATCTGGCCGGGCTGGCGGGGGTGCGCGCCCCCGCCGGGGTGGCCGAGGTGGCCCACGCGGTGAGCACCGCGCGGGCGGCGGTCGACGCGGCGGCCCGCACCGTGGCGTTGGCCGAGGAGCGGGAGGAGAAGCTGCGCGGCGAGTTGGCGGGCGCGGGCGACGAGAGCGCCCTGCGGCTGCTGCTGCGCGCGCACGCCGACGCGGAGCGGCTCGCCGGCGAGGCGGACACGGTCCGGGCGGCGCTGGACGCGGCGCGGGCCGCGCACGACACGGCGGTGGCGGCGCTCGACGCGGCCCGGGAGGCGGCGGCACGGGCCGAGGCCGAGCTGGAGGCGGCGTTCCGGGCGCACGAGGAGGCCAAGGCCACCGACCAGGCGGTCGCGCTCCGGGCGCACCTGGTCGACGGCGCGACCTGCCCGGTCTGCGTGCAGCCGGTGCCCCGGGTGCCGGCGTTGCCGGCCGGTTCGGCGGTGGCTGCGGCGACCGCCGCCGGCAAGGCGGCCCGGGCGGCCAGCAAGGCCGCGCAGGCGCTGGTCGACGAGCGGGACACCGCCGCCCGGGAGCGGGACCGGACACTGGTCCGGCTGCGGGCCCAGCACGACCAGCTGCACGGCCGGCTGACCGAGCTGGCCGGGCAGCTCGCCGGGGCGGCCACCCCGGCGGCGCTGCGCGACCAGCTCGCCGAGCACGCCCGGCTGCGGCAGGCACTCGACGAGGCGGCGGCGGCGGTACGGTCCGGCCGGGACGCCGCCCGGCGGGCCCGGGGGGCGGCCGACACCGCCGAGGAGCGGCTGCGGGCCGCCTGGCGGGACTTCGACACCACCCGGGACGGGCTGGCCCGGTTCGGGCCGCCGGCCGCCGACCGGGACGACGTCGCCGCCGCCTGGACGGCCCTGGTCGGGTGGGCCGGCGCGCAGGCCGGGCGACGACGGGCCGAGCGGGACGCTCTGGTCGAGGCGGTGCACATGGCGCGGTCGGCCGCCGAGTCGGTCGAGGAACGCCTCGGCGGCCTGCTCGACGCCGCCGGGCTGCCCCCCGCCGACGACCCGGCGCAGGCGGTCGCGGTGGCCGCCGAGCGGGCCGAGGCCGACCTGCGGCGGATCACCGAACGCCGCGCGCAGGCCCTCCAGCTGCGGGAACAGCGCGCCGAGCACGAACGGCAGGCGCGTACGGCGCGGGCGCTGGCCGGGCACCTGCGGGCCAACAACTTCGAGCGGTGGCTGTTGGCCGAGGCGTTGGACCTGCTGGTCGACGGGGCCTCCCGGATCCTGCGGGAGCTGTCCCAGGGGCAGTACGACCTGGTCCACGACAAGGGTGAGTTCTTCGTGGTCGACCACCACGACGCGGGGCTGCGCCGGGGGGTGCGGACGCTGTCCGGCGGGGAGACGTTCCAGGCGTCGCTGGCGCTGGCGCTGGCCCTGTCCGAGCAGCTCGCCGGGATGTCCACCACCGCCGCCAGCCTGGAGTCGATCGTGTTGGACGAGGGGTTCGGCACCCTCGACGCGGCCACCCTGGACATCGTCGCCGCCACCCTGGAGAGCCTGGCCGCCCGGGGTGACCGGATGGTCGGCGTGGTCACCCACGTGCCGGCGCTGGCCGAGCGCATCCCGGTGCGTTTCGAGGTCCGCAAGGACGCCCGCACGGCCCACGTCGAACGGACCGGCCGGTGAGCGCGAGGAGTGCAGCGCAGCGGAGCCCCGCAGTCGCGAACGAAAGGCGGGCCCGGTGAGCGCGAGGAGTGCAGCGCAGCGGAGCCCCGCAGTCGCGAACGAAAGGCGGGCCCGGTGAGCGCGAGGTCGGTTCGTGGGGCGGTGACGTGACCGGGCCGCAGCTGTTCGTGGACGCCTGGGACCCGTCCTACGGGGCGTCGTTCGAGGCGACGCCGGGTGGGCCGGTGACGCCGAGCAGCACCCAGGTCGACACCGACGTGGAACTGCCGGCGGTGGACTGGCGGGCGATCGGGCCGCGCCCGGGGGTGGCCGCCCCGGACGTGGTGCTGCTCGTCGACGGGGTACGCCGGATCGACGCCAGCGTGTGGACGGCCGAGGAGGACGGTGCCTCGTACCCGGGGATCGCCGCCTCGTACGCGGCCGGGGTGGTCCGTTGTGACCTGGAGCGCGGCGCGGCCGAGCTGGCCGGGGCACGGGTGGGTCGGGGCCTGTTCACGGCCAGCCCGTCGGCGCAGGAGGTGGCCTGCGGGCAGGTGCGCTACCCGGTGCACCGGGTCGGCGGCACCGGGGAGCTGAGCAAGCTGCCCGCGGCGGTGCAGGCCCCGCTGACCGCCCTGGAGGTCGCCGTGTCCGACGCGGCCCGCACCGACGGGGACCTGCTGGTGGTGGACGGCCCGCTGCGGGCGCGTCGGCAGCTGCCGCGCACCCTGGGCTACATCAAGACCCAGCACAGCCAGTATCTCGACGCCCGGCTCACCGCCGTGGTCACCGGGCTGGGCTCCGGCCAGCGGTCCCCGGTGTTCCGGCTCGGCACCGCCTGGGGTGGCTGGTCGTGGTACCTGCGGCTGCCGGTGACGGTGGGTGCGCCGTGGGCCGGGATCGTCCGGCTGGAGTGCTCGCCCGACCTCGAACCGCAGGACGCGATCGCGCTGGCCGACCTGTCGCTGGTCACCCTGCCCCGGTTCGCCTCCTCGCCGTACAAGGACCCCCGGGCCCCGCAGAACCTGGTGCCGATCGCCGGGTTGGAGCGGCGGCTGCGCGGGCTGCTGGGCGACGCCCGGTTGCTGCACCGCGCGCTGACCATGGCCAGCCGCAGCGGGATGCGTCGCTGATGGGCCACGACCATGGGAGGTGCCGCTGATGGGCCGCCGTCGGGGCGACGACCGGATCGTCGTGGACGTGGACACCGGTCGGGCCGAGCTGGTGCCGGACCCGGACCGGCCGCGCTCGTGGACGCTGCTGCTCGACGACGCCCCGCAGTCGCACGTGGACCTGGCCGACCCGACGCACCTGGAGTTCGAGTACGTCCGTCGGTTCGGCGCGGCGCTGGACCTGCTCGCCCCGCCGGGGGCCCCGCTGCGGGTGCTGCACCTGGGCGGCGGCGCGCTGACCCTGCCCCGGTACGTGCAGGTCACCCGGCCCGGGTCGACGCAGCGGGTCGCCGAGGTCGACGGCGCGCTGGTGGAGCTGGTCCGCCGAGAGCTGCCCTGGCCGGCCGACTCCCGGCTGAAGGTGCGGGTCGCCGACGCCCGGGCCACCCTGGAGGCCAGCCGCGACGGCGGGTACGACGTGGTGGTCGCCGACGTCTTCGCCGGTGCGCGTACCCCCGCCCACCTGACCAGCGCGGAGTACGCGGGGCAGGTGGCCCGGGTGCTCGCGCCGGGCGGCTGGTACCTGGCCAACCTGGCCGACGGTCCACCGTTGCGGCACGCCCGCGCCCAGGTGGCGACGGTGCGTTCGGTGCTGCCCCGGGCCGCCCTGGTCGGTGACGCGGCCGTGCTGCGGGGGCGGCGGCACGGCAACCTGGTGCTGGTGGCGGGGCGGGTCGAGCCGCCGGTGCCGGAGTTGACCCGCCGCGCGGCCGGGGACTGGTTCCCCGGTCGGGTGCTGGCCGGCGACCAGTTGGACCGGTTCGTGGCCGGCGCGGCGGTGGTCACCGACGCGGACGCCACGGGCTCCGTTCCGCCGCCGCCAGGAATTTTTTCGGTCCGCCGTTGATCCGCCGGGATGGGCGTTCCGTATCAAGGGTCGGCGCCCTCCCCGTGGGCCCGCTGATGTCGGTGGACAGCAGGAGGTCTGGATGAGTGCGGTCGCGGCCGGCTTGCACGGCGAATTGGCCAGGCCAGGGTGGATGTTCGCCCGGGCCCAGCCGCAGTCGCGTGCGTCGAGGTCAAGCCGGGGGGTCGACGCCGGCCCCACCGATCGCCAGAATGGCCCGGTGACTCCGCGGTCGGCGCCCGGGCGGCACCAGGCCCCGGCGACGACCCCGGAGGCGAGCCACTCCGACCAGTTGGTCCGGCTGCTCTACGCCGAGCACGCCGGCCCGCTGCTGATGTTCGTGATGCGGTTGACCGGTGGTGACCGGCAGCGCGCCGAGGACATCGTCCAGGAGACGCTGCTGCGGGCCTGGCGCAACGCACACCGGCTGGGCGTGCAGGGGCAGGGTTCGCTGCGGCCCTGGCTGGTCACGGTGGCCCGGCGGATCGCCATCGACGAGCACCGCAGCGAGCAGGCCCGCCCGCCGGAGACGTACGACCGGGATCTGACGGCGTTCGCCGAGGCGGACAGCACCGACCGGGTGCTGCGCACCATGACGGTGGCGGACGCGCTGCGTACGTTGAGCCAGTCGCACCGGGAGATCCTGGTGGCGACGTACTTCCGTGGCCGGACGGTGCCGGAGGCGGCCGAGGAGTTGGGCCTGCCGCTGGGCACCGCGAAGTCGCGGGTCTACTACGCGCTGCGCGCGCTGCGCACGGCCCTACAGGAGAGGGGGGTGACGGAATGAGCCGGGCAGACCATATGGACGTAGCCGCCTACGCGCTCGGCGTCCTGGACGTGCAGGACACCGAACGGTTCGAGGAACACCTCGCGACCTGCTGGGCGTGTGCCGCCGAGTTGGAGACCATGGTCCCGGTGGTGGGGCTGCTCTCCGACATCGACGGCGAGACGATGATGGCGATGGAGCAGACCGCGACGGACCCGCGGCTGTTGGACCGCACCCTGGTCGCGGTCCGTACCCACCGGCGCAAGGCCCGGTTCCGGCAGGTGCTGTCGATGGCCGCCGCGGTGGTGGCGGTCGGCGCGCTCAGCGGCGTCGGTGTGGCCACCTTCGGCAACCCGGGCGGCGGTTCCGGCCCGGTGATCGCCGAGCCGAGCCGGTCCGCGCCGGTGGACGGGCCGGCGAGCCCGCAGCCGACCCGGTCGGGGCCGTCGGTGGGTGGCACCGAGATCGAGGGCGACCAGTTCGACGCGACCGACGGCAGCACCGGGGTGAAGACCACCATGTGGCTCGCCAGCAAGGAGTACGGCACCTGGATCGGGTTCAACCTGACCCGGCTGCCCGGCCCGCGCACCTGCCGGCTGGTGGTCATCCGCAAGAACGACACCACCGAGGTGATCTCCACCTGGGCGGTGCCGGGAACGGGTTACGGCACCACCGCCAACCCGCAGAATCTCCAGTTGGAGGCGTCCACCTCGGCGCCGCGCGGTGAGATCGCGAAGTTGCAGGTGCAGTCGGTGGACGCCAACGGGGTGGCGAGTCCGCTGGTGACCCTGGTTCCCTGAACCAACCGTCGAAACGGCGTCGACCCGGTCCGGGTCGACGCCGTTTCGGCTTTCCGGGCCCGGAGGGTGCCTCTGCTGGCGCACACGTACGGCCGGCCGGAACGGTTCAACGAATCAGATGTGAAATGGCCCACTGTAGATCGTTCAACCTTGACAGTGGACGCTCCGTACTACTCGGTGAACCGCCAAGAATGAGGAGGGCACGTGGCAAAGATCAAGCGGACGACCGTCATCGTCGCGAGCGCGGTGGTCGCACTCACGGCCTGCGCACCCGCAGGTTACAACGGAGCGAACTCCAGCGCAGCCGAGCCGGTCGCCGTCGCCGCGGCCGAGCCCACCGCGTCGGTCGAGCCGGATACCTCGGCCTCCCCCGGTGCGCCCGGCGCCTCGGGCGCCCCCGCCGCCGACCAGGCGCCGCCCCCGGCCAACGTTCAGCTCACCGACCAGCTCGTCGGTAAGAAGATCGCCCGGATGGGCAAGGTCGTGGTGGACCAGGAGGGCTTCATCCTCTACCGCTTCGACAAGGACTCCGACGATCCGCCGTCGTCGAACTGCGTCGACAAGTGCGCCCAGGTCTGGCCGCCCGCGCTGACCGACGGCAACCCGCAGCTCCAGGGCGTCTCCGACGACAAGGTCGGCACCGTCACCCGCCAGGACGGCACCCGCCAGATCACCATCGGTGGTTGGCCGGTCTACCGCTACATCGGCGACAAGAAGGCCGGCCAATGGAAGGGCCAGGGCGTCGGCGGCACCTGGTTCGTGGTCGACCCGAACGGCAAGAAGAACCTGACCTGCCTGCCCACCGGCACCCCGAAGGCGGTCGCCCCGCCGGCGGCCGGCGACTCGGGCGGCTCCAGCAGCGGCGGCGACTACACCTACTGATCCAGCATCAGCCGGGACACGGTGGCCGGTCGCAGCCGGGGAGGGCGCGGCCGGCCACCGGCACACCAGGGCCTCGACGTACCGGCAGCGTCGCACGGTCCCGGCCGCGACGCCGGCCCTCACCGGGCCGGCGTCGCGGTACCACCCGCCGGACCCTCCCCCCACGAACCCCCGGAGCGGACGAGGGCGGTGGACGCGCCACACGCCAGCGGGCGCGCGCCATCGAAGGTCCCCCCAACCCCGCACCCACGGCCGCTCGGGCGGCCGGTCCACTCCGGGATGGAGACACCGCCGACGCGCAGGGCGTCGGCGGTGTCGTCCATTTCCGGCCCCGGCCCCTCGCCGGGGCGGGGCCGGACGCCGGGGCGGGGCCGGGTGACCCGGCCGCCCGGGCATGGCACAGTGACGGGGTGACCTGGGACGAGCCGGCAGCACGCCGGGTGCTGCGACCGCCGGCCGACTACCGGTTCACCGCCTCCGTCCGGCCCCTCACCTTCAGCCCGTACGACCCGTGTGCGCGGATCGCCGCCGGCACCTTCTGGTGGGCCACCCGCACCCCGGCCGGTCCGGCCACCCTCGCCCTGCGCCCTGGGCAGGGGGAACTGGTCGCCGAGGGCCACGGGCCGGGTGCCGACTGGGTGGTCGAGCGGGCCGACGCGGTCGCCGGCCTGCGCGACGACCTGACCGGCTTCGCCGAGCTGGCCGCCGCCCATCCGGTGGTGGCCGAACTGGCCGCCCGGCACCGGGGGCTGCGGATGCCCGCCACCGGCCAACTCTTCCCCCGGGTGCTGCGCGCCGTCTTCGAACAGAAGGTCACCGGCACGGAGGCGTACCGGGCGTACGCGGCGACCGTACGGCACTTCGCCGAGCCCGCGCCCGGCCCGTTCCAGCCGCTGCTGCTGCCACCCGACGCGGCCACCGTGGCGGCGACGCCGTACTGGGTGTTCCACCCGTTCGGCGTGGAGCAGCGCCGGGCCGACACGCTACGGCGGGCCGCCGCCCTGGCCGACCGGCTGGAACGCTGCGTCGACAGCGCCGAGGCGACCCGACGGCTCACCGCGATCCCCGGCATCGGCCCGTGGACCGCCGCCGAGGTGGTCCGGATCGGGTACGGCGACCCGGACGCGGTAAGCGTCGGCGACTACCACGTGCCGAACACGGTGGCCTGGGCGCTCGCCGGTGAGGCGCGCGGTGACGACGCCCGGATGCTCGACCTGCTCGCCCCGTTCCGGGGTCACCGGGGTCGGGTCTGCCTGCTGCTGGCCGTCGCCGGCATCCAGGCGCCCCGGTTCGGTCCCCGGATGCCGATCCGCTCCTTCGCCCGCTTCTGACCCCTCCCCACCAGCCACCGTCGCCCCGCCGGGCGGGGACCCGGTGCGCCGTGTCGCCGATGCAGGGGGCTACCGGGGCGGGTGGCTGCCGTTACCGAGGCGACCCCGGGTCGCTCATGACGTCGGCTGGTGGGAGAGCCGGCGCAGGGTGTGGGCCAGCCAACGGGCGTACCCGTGCTGGACGGCGCGACCGGCGGGCCCGGCGGCGGTCATGAACCAGCGGTCCGGCCGGCTGAACGCGGTGACCTCGAAGCTGACCCTGCCTTCAGCGTCGCAGCGGACCAGGAACGCTTCCTCCCCGCGTTCCGGATGGCCGGGCAGGGTGCCGTAGCCGAAGCCGGCCTCCCGGTCGCCCTCGGCCACCCAGACCACCTCGCACGGCCCCCACACCCGCAGTGGTCCCAGCCCGAGCCCCGGGGTGACCCGCGCCCCGGGCGCGGCCCGGGGCGCGTCGGTGCGCATCCGCACCCCGGCCGCCCGGTGCAGCCGCCAGCTCAGCACCGCCTCGGCGGCGACCAGGAAACTGCCGGGCGGCATCGGGGCGGTGTGCCGCAGGTGGTGGTAGCCCGCCGGTAGCGGCCCCCGTCGGGTCGCACCCACCTCGGGGTACGTCAACTCGGACACCGTGCCTCCCCAGGGTCACCCCCAGCCTATGGCCGATGTCGTCGACCGGCGACCCGACCGGCGGTGCCGCCCACCCGGCTCAGCCGGCCTCGCAGCGTCGCCGGAGCCCGTCGGCCTCCAACCGCAGGTAACGGCGCACCAGCCGGCCGCCGAGCCGGCCGGTGGGTCCGGCGAGGGGTCCGGTGAGCACCAGGGCCAGCTCCACCCGGACCCGACCGTCGGGCAGCGGCACGATCCGGTGCTCGCCCCGGCTGTGCACCCCCGGGGTGCTGGACTCCCAGACGAAGCAGCGGGGCGGGTCGATCTCGGTGACCCGCCAGGACGTCGGACGGAGCCAGGGCTGCTCCAGCCGGGCGGTGGCCCCGAGGACCAACGGTCCGGCCTCACCCCGGCGGGCGGTCCGCACCGATTCGGTCCACTCGGGCCAGCGGTCGATGTCGCTCTGCACCGCCCAGACCGTGTCGATGTCCGCGTCGATCTCGGTCGCCGTCTCGAACCGCATGCCGCCTCCGTGGCTCCACCGGCGGCACCCGCGTGCCGCCCGGTTCCCCGACGAGCCTGCCGCAGCGATCGTGACCGGGCCACCCTCCGGTCGCCCTCCCGACCGTGCGACCTCCCGACCGTGCGCCCGCCGGGACGCGGCCCGGCCGGACGCGGGGATCGGACGTAGCCTCGACCGGACGGGGCCTCGGCCGGGTCGGGCCTCGACCGGTGCGCGGGTCAGCCGGCCTCGCGCAGGTCGGCCAGGTCCAGCGGGGTGTGCCGGTGGAGCAGCTCGGTCAGTTCGGCGACGGTGCCCGCCTCGCCGAGCACGTTCCTGCCGCCGCCGAAGCGGGCCGGATAGCGGTGCACCAGGCGGTAGCGGTGCCGGCCCCGCACCAGCTCGACGCTGACCTGCCAGCGCCCACAGCAACCACACCGCCACTCCACCCCGCGACGGTAGCTCCGAGCTGCGCAGACGAATCCGCCCCCGAGGGACGGCCGGTACCCACGGGGACACGCCGGACCGGGACCGACGGTGATCTGCCTCACCACTGTCGGTGGCGTCTGGTTGACTGTCGCCGTGGACCTGCCGATCAACCCGCCGGTCGAGCCGATGCTGGCCAAGAGCGTGGCCCGCCTGCCCACCGATCCCGGCCTGACCTACGAGCCCAAGTGGGACGGCTTCCGCTGCATCGTGTTCCGCGACGGCGACGAGGTCGAGCTGGCCAGCCGGGGCGGCAAGTCGATGACCCGCTACTTCCCCGAGGTGGTCGCGCAGGTCCGGGCGCAGCTGCCCGAGCGGTGCGCGGTCGACGGCGAGCTGATCGTGATCCGGCGCGACGGTCCGGGCGGCCAGCCCCGGCTCGACTTCGAGCAGCTCGCCCAGCGGATCCACCCGGCCGCCTCCCGGGTCGCCCTGCTCGCCGAGACGACCCCGGCCGACTTCGTCGCCTTCGACCTGCTCGCCCTCGACGACGAGCTGCTGGTCGACCAGCCCTACCCGACCCGGCGGGAGCGTCTGGTGCGGGCGCTGGCCGGGGTCCGGCCGCCGGTGCACGTCACCCAGGTCACCACCGATCCGGAGACCGCCCGGCGCTGGTTCGAGGTGTTCGAGGGTGCCGGGCTGGACGGGTTGATCGTCAAGCCGGCCGACCTGACCTACCAGCCGGGCAAGCGGCTGATGGCCAAGGTCAAACATGCCCGGACGGCCGACGTGGTGGTCGCCGGGTTCCGCTGGCACAAGTCCGGGCCGGTGGTCGGCTCGTTGCTGCTGGGCCTCTACGACGACGCCGGGGTGCTGCACCACGTCGGGGTCAGTGCCTCGTTCACCATGGCCCGCCGGCAGGAGCTGCTCGACGAGCTGGCCCCCTACCGGGAGGGCGACGCGGAGCACCCGTGGGTGCACGGCGACCACGAGCGCGGCCAGCGGATCCCCGGCGGGGTCAGCCGCTGGACGGGCGGCAAGAACCTCGACTGGGTGCCGCTGCGCCCCGCGCTGGTGATGGAGGTCGGCTACGACGCGATGGAGGGCGACCGGTTCCGGCACACCGCCCGGTTCGTCCGCTGGCGGCCCGACCGCGATCCCCGGTCCTGCCGCTACGACCAGCTCGACCGCCCGGTGCGCTTCGACGTCGACCAGGTGCTCCGGGGCGATCCGGCGGCGACCGTGCCGCCGGACGTCGGCACCCGGGCGTAGCCTGACTGCTACCCGATCATGGAGGTTCGCCGGTGACCAGCACCGCCCGCCGCAACCGCCGGTTCCGGCTCGCCCTGGCCGGGTTCGTCGCGGGCGCGTTGCTCGTCACCGGGTGCACCCTGCCGGCGTTCGCCCCGCGGACGGAGGA
Organism: Micromonospora sp. NPDC049257; assembly: GCF_040678915.1. Taxonomy (NCBI): domain Bacteria; kingdom Bacillati; phylum Actinomycetota; class Actinomycetes; order Micromonosporales; family Micromonosporaceae; genus Micromonospora; species Micromonospora sp. NPDC049257. The sequence goes on along the minus strand of NZ_JBFAQU010000025.1, from coordinate 68,427 downwards.
CTCGTCGGCGGCGGCACCGGGCGACACGCCCGCCTGGCGGGCCTGCCCGGAGGTGGCCGACGAGCTGGTGGGCCGGGGTGCCCCGGGCATGCGCTACGAGTGCGCCCGGATCGCGGTGCCCCGCAACTGGGGTGCCGGGACGGGAGCGACCACCGGACCGGGCAGCGGCGAGACCTTCGAGATCGCGCTGCTGCGGGCCCGGTCCTCGAAACAACGGGACCGGATCGGTTCCCTGGTGATCAACCCGGGTGGGCCGGGCGGTTCCGGCGTGGACACCGCCGTCTACCTGTCCTTCGGGCCGTCCTTCGGGGGGCTGCCCGCCGCGGTCACCGACCGGTTCGACATCGTCGGCTTCGACCCGCGCGGGGTGTCCCGGTCCAGCCCGGTCAAGTGCATCTCCGACGCCGACCTGGACGCCAGCTTCGGCTACGACCCCGACCCGCGCAGCCAACAGTCGTTCGACGCCTACCAGGCGCTCAACCGGCGGATCGGCCAGGGCTGCGGCAACCGGTACGGCGACCAGCTCCCCCTCTACGGCACCGAGCAGGCCGCCCGGGACATGGACGCGGTGCGGGCCGCCGTCGGCGACGACAAGCTCACCTACCTCGGCTACTCCTACGGCACCCTGCTCGGCGCGACCTACGCCCAGCTCTACCCGCAGCGGGTCCGGGCGCTGGTGCTCGACGGTGCGGTCGACCCCCGACAGCAGTTGGTGGCCGGGTCGGAGAGCCAGGCCCGGGGCTTCGAGCGGGCATTCGACAACTTCGACCGGTGGTGCGCGGCGAATGCCGGCCGCTGCCCGATCGCCCCGGACGCCCGGGCTGCGGTGACCGCGGCGATCGACAAGGCGAAGGTCTCCCCGGTACGCGGTGCCGACGGGCGGGAGGCCACCTCCGGGTGGGTCTTCTACGCGGTGATCTCCTCGCTCTACACCGAGTCGGGTTGGGAGGAGTTGGCCCGCGCGATCGACCGGCTCGACGAGGGCGACCCGACCGACGTGTTCAAGCTCGCCGACGCGTACGCCGGGCGGGGCGAGGACGGGCACTACTCCAACCTCTTCGACGCCAACCTCGCGGTCAACTGCGCCGACGAGACCGAGAAGCCCAGCGTGGCGCAGATCCGCCAGTTGCAGTCGCAGTGGCGGCAGCAGTACCCGCTGTTCGGGCCGGCCCTGGCGGTGGGGATGTTCGGTTGCGTCGAGTGGCCGGGCGGGCGGGACCCGTACCCGACCGGCCCGGCCGACGGGGCGCCACCGATCGTGGTGGTGGGCACCACCGGTGACCCGGCCACGCCGTACGAGCAGACGGCCCGGCTGGCCGCGATGCTGGGGGTCGGCCGGGTGCTCACCTGGGAGGGCGAGGGGCACACCGCCTACCCGCAGACCGCCTGCATCACCGAGGCGGTGGACGCCTACCTGATCTCGCTCACCGTCCCCCGGGAGGGGTTGCGCTGCCCCGCCCGCTGACCCGGCGACGCCGCCACCGGGCGATGGACGCTCCCGCCGGGCGAGACGGTCACCGACCCCACCACGTCACGGTCGCTGCTCCGACCGGGTTTCGGGGTCGCTGCCGGTGGTCAGCGGCGGTTGCGGCGTCCGCGCAGCCGCTGCCTGACCAGGGTCGCGTGGTCCGGTGGGGCCGGCGGCGGTGGCAGCTCCGGCAGCTCGATGCCCTGCCGGGCGGCCAACTCCTCCAGCAGCGCCCGCATCCGGCGCACGTCGTTCTTCAGCTCCTCCTGCTCGACGTGCTCGAAGGCGTCGTCGTCGACGATGAGCCGGCTGGCGAAGTGCGCGGTGATCAGGGGAATGACCAGCAGCACCATGGTGGAGATCAGCAGCGCGGCCAGGACGCGTCCCTGCCAGCTGGTCGGGGAGATGTCGCCGTAGCCGACGGTGGAGGCGGTGACCACCGCCCACCACACGGCGTCGGCGGCGCTGCGGTGCTCCACCTGGCCGTAGATCACCCCGGCCACCACGATCATCAGCAGGTACGACGTGATCAGCGTCCGGGGCGAGTTGGCGAAGTACACCAGGCCCCGGTAGACCCACCGGAACGGCAACAACAGCTTCATGCCGCACCATGCTGCCTCCCGGACGCCACCGCCGCCCGCCGGGCGTCCGACGACCGACCGCAGGCCGGGACACCCACCTGTGCCCGGCGACCGGGCGGCGTGCTGTGACAGGCTGCCGGTCATGACCGACGTGATCCTCCGCGAGGCGGTCCGGGACGACCTGCCCGCCATCCTGGCCCTGCTCGCCGACGACGTGCTCGGCCGGACACGCGAGCACACCGGGGTGGACGAGGCGTACGAGCGGGCGTTCGCCGCCATCACCGCCGACCCACGCAACCAGCAGCTGGTGGCCGAACGCGCCGGGGAGGTCGTCGGCTGCTTCCAGCTCACCTACATTCCGGGGCTGGGCCGGCACGGCGCGGAACGGGCGCTCGTGGAGGCGGTCCGGGTCCGCTCCGACCTGCGCGGGCACGGGGTGGGCCAGGCGATGATGACCTGGGCGATCGACGAGGCTCGACGGCGGGGCTGCGGGTTGGTGCAGCTCACCACCGACAAGTCCCGCACCGACGCGCACCGCTTCTATCAGCGCCTCGGCTTCGTCGCCAGCCACGAGGGCATGAAACTCCCCCTCTGACCGTGAGGATGTGGGAGCGGGTCACCCGGCCGGTCTGACCCACTCTCTGCCGGTCAGTCGTCGACCAGGCGGCCGTCGCGCAGGGTCAGCGCCCGGTCGGCCACCTCGATCAGAGCCGGGTCGTGGGTGGCGACCAGGGCGGTCATCCCCCGCGCGTGCACCACCGCGCGGAGCAGGTCCATGATCGCCCGGCCGGTCTCGGAGTCGAGCTGACCGGTCGGCTCGTCGGCGATCAGCAGGTCGGGTTCGTTGGCCAGGGCGCGGGCCACGGCGACCCGCTGCTGCTGCCCACCGGACAGCTCGTACGGGCGCTGACCGGCGTGGCCACCCAGGCCGACCAGTTCCAGCAGCACCGCCACCCGCTGCTCACGCTCCGCCGCCGGGACCCGGGCCAGCCGCAGCGGCACCCCGACGTTCTCCGCCGCCGACAGGATCGGCACCAGCCCGAAGGTCTGGAACACGAACCCGACCGTGCCCCGGCGCAGCCGCAGCAGCTCGGCCTCGCCGGCACCGGTGACGTCGTGCCCGGCCACCCGGACCCGGCCGGTGTCCGGTCGGTCCAGCCCGCCGACCAGGTTCAGCAGGGTGGTCTTGCCCGCGCCGGAGCGGCCCCGCACCGCCACCAGCTCACCCCGGGCGGCGGTGAAGGAGACCTCACGGACGGCGTGCACGGCGTGCCGTCCCCGGCCGAACGTCCGGCTCACCCCCTCGACCCGGACCACCTCGTCGGTGACCGCGTCGGCGGCCCGGACGACCGTCGTGTCGGCCCGGACGGCGGGAACCTGCTCGCTCATGCGTCACTCCCGTTCTGGTCCGGCGTCTGGTCGCCGGGGCGGACTTGCACGTGGTCGGGGGCGAGATCGAGGCGGACCCGGTCCCGCAACGCCAGGGCCGCCACGAAGGGCGCCGGGAGCTGCATCCGGCCGGTCCGGTCCAGCACCGCGTACTCCTCGCTGACCAGTTCGGTGCTGCCGTCGGCGCCGATCCGCGCGGTCCGGCGTACCTCGGAGGCGGTCCGGCCGTCGCGGATCGCGACGGTGCGGCGGACCTGGTCGGCGACGGCGTGGTCGTGGGTGACCACCACCACGGTCACCCCCAGTTCGGCGTTGATGGTGCGCAGCGCCGCGAAGACCTCCGCGCCGGTCGCCTCGTCCAGCTCCCCGGTCGGTTCGTCGGCGAAGAGCACCTCCGGGTCGTTGGCGACCGCCACCGCCACCGCGCAGCGCTGCTGCTCACCACCGCTGAGCTGCCCGGGACGCCGGTCCGCGCAGTAGCCCACCCCGACCAGGTCCAGCAGCTCGTCGGCCCGTCGTCGGCGGGCCCGGCCACCACCGCCACGCCGGGCCAGCCGCATCGGCAGCTCCACGTTCTCCCGGGCGGTCAGGTACGGCAGCAGGTTGCGGCCGGTCTGCTGCCAGACGAACCCGACGGTGTGCCGCCGGTAGCGCAACCGGCGGCGGGCCGACAGCGCCAGCAGGTCGTAGTCGGCCACCCGGGCGATCCCCGCCGTCGGCGTGTCCAGCCCGGAGAGGATGTTGAGCAGGGTCGACTTGCCCGAGCCGGAGGCCCCGACGATCGCCACCAGCTCACCCCGGTCGATCACCAGGTCGAGCCCCTGGAGGGCGACCACCTCGACCCCTTCGGTCTTGAAGATCCGGACTAGGCCGTCGCAGACGATGTGCCCGCGCAGCCGGTCCTGCCCGCCGGCCCGTTCGGCCGCCCGCTGCGCCGCCCGGCGTTGCAGGTCCGCCAGGTCGGGTACGACGGGGTTCTGGGCGGTCGTGGTCATCTCAGCTCTCCTCTCCGAGCCGGAGCACCTCGCCGAGGCGCATCCGACGGTTGTTCAAAGCCTCCACCGCCATGGCGAAGCCCAGCGCGACCGCGCCGAGCCCGACCGTGGCGGCGACCAGACCGGGCGCGAAACCCACACGTACCGGTGTGCCGTTGGTGAACGCGGCGAGCCCGAGCAGCGGGGTGAGCAGCACCGGCAGCAGCACCCCGACCAGCGCTCCGGTCAGCACCGCCACCCCCACCAGCGGGGCCAGCTCCACCAGCAGCAGCCCCCGCCACTGCCGGCGGGACAGCCCCAGGGTGCGCAGCCGGGACAGCACCTCACCCCGGGCGCGGGCCCCGGCGAGGACGGTGAAGGCGACGGCGAGCAGGGCCAGCACCCCACCGGCCACCGCCCCGGCGACGAACCCGAACGCCAGCAGCCCGTTCGCGCCACCGCCGCCCAGCCGCAGCCGGGTCTGCGACCAGGTCTGCACCACCACGCCCCGGGGTCGTTCCCGGCCGGTCACCGCGCCGCCGGTCTGGTAGCGCTGCTGTCCCTCGTCCCCGACCTGCCGCAGCACCCCGGCGTCGAGCCGGTCACCGGCGACCAGGAACGCGGTGGGAACGGGCGGGCTGTCCCGCGGGGGCAGCGCCTGCCAGGGCAGCACCACGTACCGGCTGGTGTTGGGTCGGGCCAGCGGGAAGTCGACGACGGTGTCGACGGGCGTGAACTCGTACCGCTGGCCCTGCACGGTGATGAAGGCGGACCGCAGCCCGGCGTCGGCCAGGTCGGCGGCGACCGCCGGGGAGACCACCGCCGGCAGCGGTCCGCCGCCCGGCCGGGCGTCGCGCAGCGGGCCGGGCACCCGGACGTCCCGGCCGGCGGCCCGTGCCGTGCGAGCCAGCCCGGGGCCGTCGACCAGCAGCACGCTGGTGTCGCGCAGCCGGGCGTCGGTGCCGTCGGCGTCGGTCGCCAGGCGTTGCGCCGACTCGTCGGCCAGCGCGGTGGCGGCCCGCACCCCGGCCAGGCGTTCCAGTGCCGGGCCGGTGTCCGGGGCGAGCCGGTCGCCTCGGATCAGCGCGTCCGCCGGCACCGCCCGGGTGGCGACGTCGTCGCGGGTGTCCTCGATGCCGGTGGCGATCACCGCGCAGAAGGCGGCGGTGGCGACCGCGAGCACCACCACGACCAGCGGGGTGGCCGCCGCCGCCCGGCCGGCGCGGGCCGTGCCCAGGAAGGCGACACTTCCCCGGGTACGCGCGGCGAGCCGCCCGGCCAGCCGCACCGGCCACGGGTAGAGCCGCAGCGCCAGCACCGACGCGGCGACCGCGACCAGCGCCGGCACCGACACCAGCAGCGGGTCCACCGTGCCGGGGGTGAGCCCGCGCCGCCGCAGCAGCACCACCGCCACCCCGGCCAGCAGCACCAGGGCGGCCTCGGTGGTGGCCCGCCGCGCGGACGGCCGTAGCCGGCCCAGGTCCCGCCGCCCGACCACCCCGGACGGTACGGCCAGCGTCGCCACCGGCAGGGCCAGGGTGACCAGGGCGGTCGCGCCGACGGCGAGCGGGCCGGTGTCGCCGGGCGCACCGGGCAGCAGGCCGCCGAGCAGCCAGCCCAATCCGGCGGCCGGCGGTACGACCAGCACCGACTCGGCGAGGCTGCGCCGCACGCCGGTGGTGACCCCGCCACCCCGGGCCCGGATCAGCGCGAACTCGGTGCGGCGTCGGCGCACGGTCGACGCGGCGGCCAGCACCACCAGCCCGGCGAGTGTCGCCAACACCCCGGCGGCGATGACGGCGAGCAGGGTACGGGCCGAGGTGACCGCCCGCCCGAACTCGCGCAGCGGGACGTCGACCCCCTGGGTCAGCTCCTTGCCGGTGCCGGTGCTGGCCCGCACCAGCCGCTGCACCCCGTCGACGAGGTGGTCGATGCGCCGGACGTCCATGCCGTCGGCGCCGAGCCGGTACCGCCAGGTGAACGACACCGGATGGTCCTCGACGGCCAGCCGGTCCAGCGCGGCGACGGAGACCAGCCCGACCAGGATGAACGGTTGGCCGTCCCCCTCCGGCTCGGCCACCTCCAGCACCGAGGGCAGGGTGTCCCAGTTGCCGTCGGCGGGGTCGACGGGCCGGAACAACCCGACCACGGTCAGCGGGGTCGGCGGGTGTTCCTCGTCGGGCGGGGCGAGGGTGAGCCGGCTGCCGACCCGTAGCCCGAACCGGCCGGCGATGTCGGCGGCCAGGGCCACCTGCACCGGGGCGTCGGCGGCGGCCGTCCCGTCCGGCCAGCGTCCCTCGACCAGGGTGCCCGCCGTCTCGACCCCGGGCATGGCCCGCAGGCCGAGGTGCACCAGGTAGTTGCCCCGGGCCAGGTCGGGGCCGGTGACCCGGTCCTCGGGGGTCTGCGCGGCATACCACCGCTGCGCCACGGCGGCCCGTACGTCGGCGGGCATCCGCTGCTGGAGCGTGTCCAGCTCGACCGCCTGGCTGCTCACCGACGGGGCGTCGACGCCGGGGCGGGTGGTGTACGTCAGGTCGCGGCGGGCGGCGGGCTCAGCGGCGAGGTGTTCCCGCAGGCCCTGGTCGGCCAGCCGGTTGACCACCCGGGGCACCCCGCCGACGAGCAGGGCGATCACCAGGGTCAGCGCGGCCAGCAGCAGGAACTGCCCGCTGTGGGCGCGCACCCGACGGATCACGGCACCGATGTTCATCGCTGGTCCTCCCCCTGGTGCGACGGTCCGGTCGTCGACGCCCTCACCGGTCTCCCCCGGTGTGCAGCCGGGCGATGGCGACCCGCCGCCGCAGCCCGGCGGCCATCGCCGCGCTGCCGGCCAGCGCGGCCAGCAGCAACCCCGCCACGGTCCACCCGATCGGGGTCCAGGCCAGGGCGAACACCGGTGCGGGCACCGGACGCCCGGCGGCCGGGGTGAGCACCACCAGCGGCGCCATGGTGGCCCCGACCACCGCGCCGAGCAGCAGCCCGACACCGACGCCGATCCCGGCCAGGAAGGTCTGCTCGGCGAGCAGCGCCCGGGCCAGCAGCCGGGGCGACGCGCCGAGGGTGTGCAGCACCGCGAACTCACCGGTCCGGTGTCGGGCGGTGGCCCAGACGTCCACCACCAGACCGACGAGGGCGAGCAGCACCGAACCGAGGGCGGCGGCCAGCAACCCCGTCCGGGCACCCTGCCAGTACGGGTCGTCGGCGGCCACGGCGGCGGCCTGCCGGCGGTCCAGCAGCGTCGTCCCGGGCAGGGCGGCGGCGGCCCGCGTCGCCTCGGCGTGCGCGGCGGGGTCGACCCGTAACCACCACTCGGGCACCGTCCGGACGGTCCCGGAGTTGCGGATCAGCCAGTCGGTGGCCGCCGGCAGGTCGAGCAGCACCCCGTCACCGGCGGTGGCGGGCAGCGCGGTCACCTCCCCGACCAGGCGCACCGGCAGGGAAACCCCGGACAGTGTCAGCACGACCGTCTCCCCGGGCCGAACGTTGAGCGCGGCCCGCACGGCGGGGGTCATCAGCGCCGGTGCGGGGGTGTCCGGGCCGTCCGGCACCACCGTGAAGCGGGACGACGGCTGGTAGGCGTACCGGCCGCCGTCGAGGAACCCGACGGGGTGGGTGGCGGTCAGCCCGGCGTCGACGACCCTGGCGCTGCTCTGCCCGGTGGGCTCTGCGGCAGCCACCCGCCACCGGCCGGTGAGGGCGACGGCGGTCGACCGGGCGTCCGGGCCGACGGTACGCAGGTCACGCACCTGGAGCGCGTATTCGGTGCCGGCCACGTCCCCGCCGTCGGCCTCGAATCCGGCCAGTCGTAGCCCGTCCACGGCCGGCAGGGTGACGCGGAACCCGACGGCCTGCCCGTCGCTGCCGGTGCGCGCCACGGGCAGCCGGTACGCCACCCCGTCGGCCCGGGTGAGCAGCACCGACACGGCGATCCGGTGCGGAACGACGGCTTGGTCGACGGGGGTCTGGACGGTGCCGGTGAGGCTGCGGGCGTCGGCCGGCAGCGGCACCCCGAGGGCCGGTCCCCGGGCGGCGGTCAGCGGTGCGAACAGCTCCCGCGCGGGCCGGTCGGCGAGTCGGTCGCTGAACTTGCCCACCTCGGCGGCGTGTGCGGTGTCCAGGCCCAGCACGGTGGCCTGCCGGTCGTCGCGGCCGACCCGGATGTCGTCCCGCCAGACCGGCAACGCCCGGTCGACCCCGGGCAGGGCGGCGAGCGTCGCGACCCGGTCGACGGGGGCGACCCCGCTCCGCTCGACCAGCCGCAGGTCCGCGCCGACGGTGTGGTCGGCCTGGTCGACCTGGGACCGTTCCCCGGTGGCGACCAGCGACCAGGCCAGGGTGCTGCCACCGACGGCGAGGGCGAGCAGCAGCACCGGTCCGGCGTGCGGACGCCGGCCGGCCTGCCACATGCCGAAGATGGTCGCGGTCCACAGCCGCCGGTCGACGAACCGTTCGGCGAACCGGGTGGCCGGGGGGAGCAGCCGCAACGCCACCACCGCACCGGCCAGCACCCCCAGGGTCGGCGCGGCCACCAGCAGCGGGTCGACCCCGAGGTCGTTGCCCGCGCCGGCCAGGGGTGAGGAGTAGCGGCGCAGCTGCACCCAGGCCAGCACGGCGAAGGCCACCAGGGCCAGGTCGAGCCCGGCCCGGCTGACCGTGGCGACCCGGTCGGGGCGGGACCGGGCGGCCAGGTCGGCCACGTAGGTGCCCGCGCCCCGCAGGGTGGGGGCGACCATGGCGACGAGACAACCGACGGCGGTGGCGACGGCCGCCACCCACACCCACCGGCCGCCGCCGACGGCACCGCCCAGGTCGACCGGGCCGTCGGCGGCGACCCGGCGCAGCACCCCACCGGCGAGCAGCGGCCCGAGCAGGGCCGCCGGGACGACCACCAGGGTCGCCTCCCGGGCGGCCAGGCCGGCGAGCTGCCGGCGGGCCGCGCCCCGGGCCCGTAGCAGGGCGGTCTGCGCTCGGCGGTCCTCGTTCAGCAGGGCGGCGATCAGCACCAGCGCGTACCCGCCGAGGACCACGATCAGCAGCAGGGGGGTGGCCAGCGCGGAGCGACCGGCCAGGTCGGCCCGGCTGATCCGGTCGATCAGCCGGTCGAGGGTGGTGACCGCCTGTGCCGACGAGCCGAGCCCGGCCGCCTCGGGCACCTCCGTCGCGGCGGTGGCGACGGCCCGACGCAGCGCCGGCAACCGGTCCGCCCCGACGGCGGCCAGGTCGGGCGCGACCACCCAGGATGCGGAGACCGAGCCCGAGAAGGTGGCGGCGAAGTCGGCCGGGTCGAGCACGAACGGCCCGTGCGTGGCGTCGGCGTCCGGGTCGACGCCGAGCCCGGGGGCGAGCCGCCAGTACGGGTCGGCCGGGTCGCGCGGTCGCCAGGTCCCGGAGAGCACCACCTCGGTACGCCGGTCGGCGCTGCGGTCGCGCATCGGCACCCGGTCGCCGGTCCGCAGTCCCAGCGCACCGGCGACCTTCTCCGGCAGGGTGGCCTGGAGCGGGCCGGCCCCGGGGGTGGGCCAGCCGCCGTCGACGAGGTCGGCGTGGTCGACCAGGTCGTCCAGGGTGGCCAGGCTGGCGAAGACCGGTTCCTTGCCGGTACGGGTGCCCGGCCCGAGGTCGCCGGTGAGTTCCCGCCCCGTGCCGTAGCGGGCGGCGGCGACCCGCACCGGGACGTCCCCGAGGGCGGTCCGGAAGCCGTCCCGCACGGCCCGGTCCCGGCTGGTGAACTCGGTGTGGTCGCGCCCGCCGGAGCCGCTGACCAGCAGGCTGCGTTCCTCGACGGGGGCGGCGGCGATCAGCGCGCGTTGACCGGCGTCGACGGCCCGCCGGTTGTAGTCGGCCAGCCCGGTGACCAGTGCGATCGCGACCAGTGCGGCGGCCACCGCCGCGAGCAGCAGCCCCCGCGCCTCGCGGGCCCGCCTCCACACCAGCTTCATCCGTTGCCTCCCCGGGGGCCCGGGGTCGGGCCGACGGAGAGCAAGAGTGGCGACCCGGCGGTAAAGGTTCGCACCCGTTACTTGATCGTTACTCCGGTCACCGTGCGGCCGGGCCGGGGTTGGCCGTTCGGCGTCGATCTGGTGGGATCGGCGGCATGGAAATCGCCCTCATCCTGTCGAGCACCGCCCTCGTGCTGGCGCTGCTGTTGCAGCTCCCCCGCCGGGACGGCCGGGGCGACGGCTCGTTTCGGCTGGTGGAGATCGAGCGTCGCCAGCGGCTGATCATGGAGCATCTGGGCATCGTGGACCGGGGCCCGGCTCTGCCCGGGGTGCGGGAGCACCTGGCCCGGGGCGAGAAGATCAAGGCGATCAAGGCTTACCGGGAGGCGACCGGGACGGACCTGCGCACCGCCAAGGAGGCGGTCGAGGCGATCGCCGCCGGACGCTGAGCCGACTGGGCCGGCCGGGACGCCTCCCGACCCGGCCAGGGTCAGCCCTGGACCGGCGTCCGCCGGGCCGGTCGGTACATGGAGCAGACCAGGGGGCCGCCCTCGATCGTGGTGCGCGCCGTGACCGTGAAGCCGAGGCGTTCGTAGCGGCGGACGTTGCGCTCGTCGGAGGTTTCCAGCGCGATGCCGTTCGGGTCGCCGGACTCGTCGATGAGGGTCACCCCCGCGGCGGCGACGGCGGAGCCGAGACCGATGCCGCGCCGCTCCGGGTGGACGCCCAACGTCGCGAATTCCCACGCGCCGGGTGGCCGCGCCGGCAGCTCGACGGCCATGAGCGCCGCCAGCCGGTCACCGTGCAGCTCCGCGATCCGCGCCTGGAGGCCCTCCCCCGGCGCGGGCGCGTCGCCCGGCAGGAACGCGGCGACCGCCTGAGCGTCGTCAGTGACGAGGACCAGGCCGTGCGCGAGGGCGTGGCCCAGGTAGAGGGCCTGTAGCTCTTCGAGTCGACGCGGGTGGTCGTCGGCCGGGATCGACCATCGCGTCCACGGGTAGTCGTGGAAGGCGACGGCGAGCGTACGTGCGGCGCGGGGCAGGTCGAGGGCGGTGGCCCGGCGGATGTGGCTGGTCATCGGCCCGAGCCTAGTCAGTCCTTGGTCAGCTCCGGCCGGTGCTCGCGGATCCACGCCTCGACGTCGACCTTCCGCCACACCTTGCCCATCGCCAGCACCGCCACGGGTTCCGGGAAGTTCCTCTGGTTGGCGATCACGGACGCGCGCTGCCGGGAGACGTTCCCGAGCATCGTCCTGATCTCCGACACGCCGACGAGGTCCACGGGTTGACAATGACAGCACCCACCGATCTCGACGCCGACAACTACGGAGGCTATTGACGGAGACAACGGACAGGGCCACGATAGTAGCGTGACCGAGTCGAACGTTTCGCCTGTTCATGATCGGCAGCGGCGGCCCGTGGGCGGGCATCCGCCGATGCGCCCGCTGTGGCGGTGCCGCACGTGCGCCGCACCCTGGCCGTGCCAACCCGCCCGCCTGCTCCTGACCAGGGAGTACCGGCGGGACCGGGTGGCACTGTCGATCTACATGGCCAGCCAGTTGTTCGAGGCCACCGCCGATCTGGTGCGACTCAATCCGCACCCGGCCCCGTCCCCGGCGGAACTGTTCGACCGTTTCCTCGCCTGGACGGCCCGACCGTCCACCCGGGCCGCGAACACGTCCCGGTCGGGCGACGGGCGTCGACCCGGGGCCGCGACCCCGGAACCGGAACCGGCTACGGACCGCCCGGCCGACCGCCTGCCGGAAACTATCTGACGAGCAGGGTCAGTAGTCCGGTGAGGGCGACGAGGACCGCCGCCACCCCGGTGAGCACGGCCGGCAAGATCTTGAGGTATTCCAGGATCACGGAATGCCGGTGCGGCGTCCCACCGATCCGCTGCGTTCTTCTCGTCGTGGCCGCCATGGTGATTCCCCTGTCCGGTGCCCGCGTCCGGTCGGATGAATCGGAGCCGCTGACCGGCGAATCGACTGTCGCCGCCGGGCAGCAGCCGACCGGACACTCCACAGCGAGGGCATAATCCCTGGTCACACGAGTGCAGCCGACTTCCGCGCATCCTACCTTTCATATTCGACCGTAGGCGCGACGACCAGCCGAGCGCAATCATCAGTACCGGAAAGAGTGCGGAGGAATGCCATTTTCACGCGTGGGAGTGGCATGCTGCGCAACTGATTTCGGATTACCGGCGGACAGCCCGTACCCACCGTCGCCGCCGGCATTCCGATTTCCGTCGGCGGGGGTCGGCGGCTTTGACTCGGCGGTGTCGTCGGCCGGGCGCTTCGCCCGGCTCGGCTGCACCCGTTTCGGTTCGCCCGGCATCTTCGGATGGTCGGGCGGGTAGGGCAGGTCGCCCAGTCCGTGCCCGGCGTCCCGCTCGGCCCAGTCGAGCAGGGGCGTGATGTCGACCGGGTCGTCGTCGATGCCCGCGTGCGGGTCGCCCCGCTCGGCCAACCGGACCGGCACCGTTTTCAGGTCGAAGTCGTCCGGGTCGACGTCGGGCAACTCGTCCCAGGTGACCGGGGTCGAGACGGTGGCCCGCGCGTTGGCCCGCAGCGAGTACGCGCAGGCGATGGTGCGGTCCCGGGCCATCTGGTTGTAGTCGACGAAGACCCGGTGCCCGCGCTCCTCCTTCCACCAGGCGGTGGTGACGAGGTCGGGACGACGCCGTTCCAGCTCCCGGGCCAGCGCGATGGTGGCCCGGCGGACCTCGGTGAACGTCCAACGCGGGGCGATGCGCAGGTAGACGTGCAGCCCTCGACCGCCGGAGGTCTTCGGCCAGCCGGTGATGCCCAACTCGCCGAGAATGCCGCGCAGCTCGGCGGCGGCAGTGGCCGCGTCGGCGAAGTCGGTGCCGGGCTGCGGGTCGAGATCCACCCGCAGCTCGTCGGGGTGGTCGACGGCGGCGGCCCGGACCGGCCAGGGGTGGAACACCACGGTGCCCATCTGCGCGGCCCAGGCGACGTGGGCGAGGTCGGTGGGGCGCAACTCGTCGGCCCCGCGCCCGCTGGGAAAGGTGATCCCGACGGTCTGCACCCACGGCGGCACCCCCCGGGTGGGCACCCGCTTGGAGTAGAACGCCTCCCCCTCGACCCCGTCGGGGAAGCGTTGCAGGGTGGTCGGCCGGTCCCGCAGGGCGCGCATGATGCCGTCGCCCACCGCGACGTAGTAGTGGAAGACGTCGGCCTTGGTGAACCCACGCCCCGGGAAGATCACCCGATCCGGACTGCTCAGCCGGACGGTGTGCCCGGCCACCTCGACCTCGGTCGCCTTCGCGCTGCCCGCCATGGCGCGACCATATGCGATGCCCCCGACATCCGACGTACGGTTGACCGGTGAGTCCTGACGAGAAAGAGCTGCCCCGCACCGAGGACGAGTGGCGGGTCCGGTTGACCCCGGAGGAGTTCCGGGTGTTGCGCGAGGCCGGCACCGAGCGCCCCTTCACGGGCGAGTACGTCGACACCAAGACCGCAGGCGTCTACCACTGCCGGGCCTGCGGGCTGGAGTTGTTCTCCAGTGACACCAAGTTCGATTCGCACTGCGGCTGGCCGAGCTTCGACGACGCCATCCCGGGCCGGGTCAAGGAGATCCAGGACCGCAGCCTCGGCATGGTCCGCACCGAGATCCGCTGTGCCCGCTGCGACAGCCACCTGGGGCACGTCTTCCACGGCGAGGGTTTCACCCCGAAGGACACCCGGCACTGCGTGAACTCGGTCTCGATCCGGCTGGAGCCGACGCAGAGCTGACCCCGACACGCCGTCCAACCCGACCGAATTCAGGGCATTTGCCTCCTTTAGGCGTTCCCGCGAGGCACGCTTGGGGCAGATGTCCGATTCGGGGGGTACGACAGATGGCTACCTGCGAGGTCTGCGGCAACGACTACTGGATGGCGTTCGAGGTGCGTACGGTCAGCGGTGACGTGCACACCTTCGACAGCTTCGAGTGCGCGGCACACAAGCTCGCGCCGATCTGCGAGCACTGCCAGGTGAAGATCATCGGGCACGGCGTGGAGGTCGGCGGCCGGTTCTTCTGCTGCGCGCACTGCGCCCGCGCGGTGGAGGCCCTGGGCGCCGAGATCCGCGACGCGGTCGGTGCCCGCCCGGCCTGACCCGGCCCCGACGTCACGGGGCGTGCCGGGCCGGCGGGCGGGGTCGCCTAGCATCGCGGGATGGCCCCTCAGACCGTCGACGTCCACGTCGCCACGTTCGCCGAGTTGGACGCGCGCACCTTCCACGACCTGCTGCGGCTGCGCATCGACGTGTTCGTGGTGGAGCAGCGCTGCCCGTACCCGGAGCTGGACGGTCGCGACGTCGAACCCGGCACCCGGCACCTCTGGCTGGCCCACGACGGCGTCGCCCTGGCGTATCTGCGGATGCTGGTCGACCCGGGTGACGTGACGCGGATCGGTCGGGTGGTGGTGGACCCGGCGGCCCGGGGCGGCGGGCTCGCCGGCCGGCTGATGACCGAGGCCCTGCGGCTGGTCGGTGACCGGCCGTGCGTGCTGGAGGCGCAGGCCCACCTGGCGGGGTTCTACGCCGGGCACGGCTTCACGGTGACCGGAGCGCAGTACGTCGAGGACGGCATCCCGCACCTGCCGATGCGGCGGGAGAGCTGACCGGCCCACCCGGGGTGCCGCCTGGTCGAGCCGTCCGAAACATTGACGGATTCCGCTTTCCTGTGCAAGCCTGCGGGATAGAGCCGTCGTGGGAGCCGCACAGCAGGCATGGGAGGGGCAACTCCCGGCCGTCCGGGCGTCGTTCGACCGACCCCTTCACCTCGGAGGCTCCATGTCCACCGTCCTACGCAGACGACCCACCGCGCTCGCGGGGTCGCTGCTCACCATCGGCGCGATCATCGCGCTGTTGCTCACCACCGCCCTGGCCAACTCGGCTTCCGCGCACGGCGCGGTGGTGAACCCCGGGTTCCGCGCCTACAGCTGCTGGGAGCGCTGGGGCGCCGAGTTCCAGAACCCGAGAATGGCCACCGAGGACCCGATGTGCTGGCAGGCCTGGCAGGCCGACCCGCAGGCCATGTGGAACTGGAACGGCCTGTTCCGGGAGGGTGTCGCCGGCAACCACCAGGGTGCCATCCCGAACGGCCAGCTGTGCAGCGGCGGACGCACCCAGAACGGCCGCTACAACGCCCTGGACACCGTCGGCGCCTGGAAGACCACGTCGGTCGCGAACAGCTTCCGGCTGAAGTTCTTCGACCAGGCCAGCCACGGGGCCGACTACATCCGGGTCTACGTGACCAAGCAGGGCTTCAACGCGTTGACCACGCCACTGGGCTGGAGCAACCTGGAGCTGGCCGGGCAGATCGGCAACACGCCGGCCTCCCAGTGGGACAAGGACACCGGTGGCGTGTCGATCCAGATCCCGGTGAACGCGGCCGGCCGTACCGGCCGGCACATCGTCTACACCGTGTGGCAGGCCAGCCACCTGGACCAGTCGTACTACCTGTGCAGTGACGTCGACTTCGGTGGCGGCAACAACCCGACCACCCCGCCGCCCACCACCGCGCCGCCGACCACCCCGCCGCCCACCACGGCCCCGCCGACCACGCCGCCGCCCACCACGGCCCCGCCGACCACCCCGCCGCCGGCGACCGGTGGCTGCACCGCCACCTACCGGGTGACCTCCACCTGGAACGGCGGGTTCCAGGGTGAGGTGGACGTGACCGCCGGGTCCTCGGCGATCAAGGGTTGGACGGTGAACTGGACGTACTCCGGGGGCCAGCAGGTCAGCCAGGCGTGGAACGCCACGTTGGCCAGCAGCGGTTCGACGGTGACGGCCCGCAACGTCAACTACAACGGCGCGTTGGCCGCCGGGGGGAAGACCACCTTCGGCTTCCTCGCCTCCGGCAGCGGCGCCAGCCCCACCCCGGTCTGCACCGCGACCGTCTGACCGGTCGGCACAGCACAGCACACGCAACAACAAGGAAATAGTGGCCTCCCGCGGCGGGAGGCCACTATTTCCATGATCGGGCACGATCATGACCGCCGGGGCACCGCGACCCGACCGACCGGGCAGGGCAGGGCAGGTGTCAGACCAGGCAGTTGACGATGTCGGCGACGGAGCGACGGCGGCCGGTGTAGAACGGGACCTCCTCGCGGACGTGCCGACGGGCCCCGGAGGCCCGCAGGTCGCGCATCAGGTCGACGATCCGGTGCAGCTCGTCGGCCTCGAAGGCGAGCATCCACTCGTAGTCACCGAGGGCGAACGACGCCACCGTGTTGGCCCGTACGTCCGGGTAGCCGCGCGCCATCTTGCCGTGCTCGGCCAGCAACTCCCGCCGCTCGGCGTCCGGCAGCAGGTACCACTCGTAGGACCGGACGAACGGGTAGACGCACAGGTAGGGGCGGGGCGCCTCGTCGGCGAGGAACGCCGGGATGTGGCTCTTGTTGAACTCCGCCGGCCGGTGCAGCGCCAACTGCGACCACACCGGGGTCAACGCCCGCCCCAGGGTGGTCCGACGCAACCGCAGGTAGGCGTCCTGGAGGGCGTCGCTGGACGACGAGTGCCACCAGATCATCACGTCCGCGTCGGCGCGCAGCCCGGCCACGTCGTACATGCCCCGGACCACCACGTCCTTGCCGGCCAGCTCCTCGAAGAGGGACTCCACCTCACCGGTGACGTTCTCCCGCAGCGCCGGCAGCGTGCCGGTGGCCCGGTAGACCGACCACATGGTGTAACGGACGGTGGCGTTGAGTTCCTTGAGTCGGGCCGCGTTGGTCTGCTCGGTCGTCTGCTCGGTCATGGCCCCGATCCTTCCAGTGCTTCGATGATCTCCCCGGCCGCGTCCTCGCCGGAGCGCACGCAGACCGGGATGCCGACCCCGTCGAAACCCGCCCCGGCCACCGCCAGGGTGGGGTGCGTCGCGCGCAGCGCCGCCCGGACGGCGGCCACCCGCCCGGTGTGGCCGGGCGGGTACTGGGGCAGCGCGCCACCCCAGCGCTGCACGTGACCGGCGACCGGCGCGGGCAACGCCACCCCGAGCACCCGGGTCAGCTCCCGGTGCACGGTGGCGAGCAGGTCGTCGTCGGTGAGCTGGAGGGAGGTCTCCTCGCCGTACCGGCCGACGGAGGCGCGGACCAGGGCCAACCCGTCCGGCGCGGCCAGGTGCCCCCACTTGGTGGTGAAGAACGTCGACGCCTTGATCAACAGCCCTTCGGTGGCCGGCACCAGGAAGCCGGAGAGCGGGGGCAGCGCCGGCCGGGGCAGGGCCAGGGTGACCAGCGCGACGCTGGCGTAGTTCAGCCCGCCGACGGTCGCCGCCTGCGCCTCGGCGAACCCGGCGAGCAGCCGGGCGGCCGGCCGGGCCGGGACGGTGAGCAGCACCGCGTCCGCCTCGACCAGTTCCGGGTCGCGAGTCGGGCCGACGGTGAGCCGCCAGCCGTCGCCGACCGGGGTCAGCTCACGGACCGCAGCGTGCCGGCGGATCGTCGCCCCGCTGGCCGTGGCCGCCGCCTCGACCAGGGTGCTCAGCCCGCCGTCCAGGGTGCCGAAGACCGGCGCACCGGGCGCGCGGGGCGCGGCGGCCTGCGCGGCCCGGACCGCCCCGACCAGGGTGTGTTCCACCCGCGCCGCGCGGGCCAGCGCCGGCATGGTGGTGACCAGGGACAGGTCGTCGGCCCGGCCGGCGTAGACGCCGCCGAGCATCGGGTCGACCAGCCGCTGCACCACCTGCGCACCGAACCGGGCCCGGACCAGCGCGCCGACCGAGACGTCCTGGTCCGCGTCGAGCAGCGGCCGGCCGCCGTCGCGGTCGGCGTCCGCCGTGGGCTCGGCGACCGCCACCACCGCCGCCAGATCCCCGGGTACGCCGACCAGCGTGCCGCCCGGGATCGGGCGCAGCCCGCCGTCGACGACGAGCGCCGCCTGCCCGACGGTGGGGTGCACGATCCGCCCGGCCAGGCCGAGCCGGCGGGCCAGGGCCACCGCTGCGGACTCGCCCCCGGCCGGGTCCCGCATCAGGAACGACTCCGCGCCGAACTCCACCGGGCGGCCGGCCAGCTCACCGGTGCGCAGCTTGCCACCGAGCGCGCCGGACTGCTCGTACACGGTGATCTCGGTGTCGGCGGGGGCGCGGTCGCGCAGCCGCAGCGCGGCGGCCAGGCCGGTGATGCCGCCACCGACCACCGCCACCCGCCACGGTCGCGCGCCCACGGGTCAGCCCTGCTCGGCCCGGCGCGCGGACACCTCGTGCACCAGCGCGACCACCCGGGTCAGCACCTCGGGGTCGGTCTCCGGCAACACGCCGTGACCGAGGTTGAACACGTGGCCGGGGGCAGCCCGGCCCTGCTCGACGATCCGCCGCACCTCGGCCTCGATCACCGGCCAGGGGGCGAACAGCACGGTCGGGTCGAGGTTGCCCTGCACGGCGCGCTCCGGACCGATCCGGTGGGTCGCCACGTCCAGCGGGGTACGCCAGTCGACGCCGACCACGTCGGCCCCGGCCTCCCCCATCGCGCCGAGCAGTTCGGCGGTGCCCACCCCGAAGTGGATCCGGGGGACCCCCGCGTCGGCCAGGCCGGACAGCACGGTGGTGGAGTGCGGCAGGACGAAGCGGCGGTAGTCGGCCTCCGACAGCGCGCCGGCCCAGGAGTCGAAGAGCTGCACGGCGGAGACCCCGGCGTCGACCTGCACCCGCAGGAACGCCAGGGTGACCTCGGCGAGCCGGGCGCAGAGCGCGTGCCACAGCTCGGGCTGGCCGTACATCATCGCCTTGGTTTTGGCGTGGGTACGCGACGGCCCGCCCTCGACCAGGTAGCTGGCCAGGGTGAACGGGGCGCCCGCGAAGCCGATCAGCGGGGTGTCGCCCAGCTCGGCGACGAGCAGCCGGACGGCTTCGTCCACGTAGGACACGTCGGCCCGGTCGATGCGGCGGACCCGCTCGACGTCGGCGGCGGTGCGGACCGGCTCGGCCACCACCGGCCCGGTGCCGGCGACGATGTCCAGGTCCACGCCGGCCGCGGCGACCGGGACGACGATGTCGCTGAACAGGATGGCCGCGTCGACGCCGTGCCGGCGGACCGGCTGGAGGGTGATCTCGGCGACCAGGTCCGGCCGGCGGCAGGAGTCGAGCATCCCCACGTTGGCCCGGATCTTCCGGTATTCCGGCAGGGACCGGCCGGCCTGGCGCATGAACCAGACCGGGGTGTGCCCGACGGGCTCCCGGCGGCAGGCCCGGACGAAGGGCGAGTCGGCCGGCCCGCTGCGGCGGGATTCTCCGTCTCGGGCGGCGGTGCCCGTGGTGTCGGTGGTCATCGGGGCAATCGTGCCACGCACCCGTGGGGACGCGGCGGGCAGCGCCGCCTTTTGTGACCCGCGCCCCCGGTCGGGCCCGGCGGCGGTGATCCGGGGCCCGGCCCGCCCCCGGCCGACGGTGCCGGCTGACCCCCGGACGCCCCGGTCGGCGACGGGACACCGCCGTCGGTGGCTGCTTCGGCGTGCCGTCCCAGCGGGCGGCGGCGCGTCGGCATAAGCTCCGGTCATGGCCCCCCCGATCGCGCTCCCGGAGACGTTCGCCCGCGCGGTCGCCGGCCTGCGGTCGGTCACGCCCCGGGCGGAGATCGTCCTGGAGGAGGTCGGTGCGCCGCAGCGGCTCGCGCCGTACGCGTTCGCCCTCTCCGCCACCGTGCTGCGCGACGACGACGAGGTGGCCGACGGCCGGTTGATCCTGCTGCACGACCCGGCCGGGCACGACGCCTGGCAGGGCACCCTGCGGCTGGTCACCTACGTGACCGCCGAGCTGGAGGTGGACCTGGCGGCCGATCCGCTGCTGCCGGGGGTGGGCTGGACCTGGCTCACCGACGCCCTGGAGGCGCACGAGGCGCGGCACCGGGCGGCCGGCGGCACGGTCACCCAGACCGTCTCGACCCGGTTCGGCGAGCTGGCCGGCCCGCCCGCCGCCGGGGACGTCGAGATCCGGGCGTCCTGGACGCCGCTGGGTGAGGACCTCGCCGCGCATCTGTCGGCCTGGTGCGCCCTGCTCGCCTCCACCGCGGGGTTGCCGCCGCCCGGGGTCACCGCGCTCTCCGAGCGCCGGCCGGCCGGCGCGGCCTGACCGTAGGACCGCGCGACACGCCCGAGCCGCAAGTAGATGTCCTGGACACGACAGGGACGTCCCGGGCGGCCGGGAACGTCCCCGGCGCGAGGTCGGTGTCCGTACCGTCCGGACCTCTGCCGGACACCGGGACGACACACACCGGACCGGCTGCGCACACCACATCGCCGGGCGCACTAGGGTTGTCAGGTGACCGACGAACCACCCCTGCGCCGTCGGGCCGCCGAAAGCCGCACGGCAGACGTTCCGCCCCCGGCCGTCGCGGAGCCGGCGGACCCGGGCACCGAGCAGCCCACCGGCGGGCCCGTTCCGCTGACCGCACCCCGCGACGGCACCCCCCAACCGGTGGCGACCCCGGCTGAGCTGGACGAGGTCGTGGCCCGCTTCGCGGCGGGCACCGGCCCGGTGGCCCTGGACGCCGAACGCGCCTCCGGCTACCGCTACAGCCAGCGGGCCTACCTGGTGCAGCTGCGCCGCGAGGGTGCCGGCACCACGCTGATCGACCCGCTGCCGCTGCCCGACCTGTCCACCCTCGACGAGGCCATCGGTGACACCGAGTGGGTGCTGCACGCCGCCAGCCAGGACCTCGCCTGCCTGGCCGAGGTGGGGTTGCGTCCGCGCCGGCTGTTCGACACCGAACTGGCCGCCCGGCTGGCCGGTTTCGAACGGGTCGGCCTGGCCGCGCTGACCGAGCAGCTGCTCGGCTACACGCTGGAGAAGCACCACTCGGCGGCGGACTGGTCCACCCGGCCGCTGCCCGAGTCGTGGCTGACGTACGCCGCGCTGGACGTCGAGATGCTCGTCGACCTGCGCGACGCGCTGGACGCCGAGCTGCACGCGCAGGGCAAGTCGCCGTGGGCGGCGGAGGAGTTCGCCGCGCTGATCACCTGGGCCACCCGGCCGCCCCGGGTGCGGGCGGAGCCGTGGCGGCGGACCTCCGGCATCCACCGGGTGCGCGGGTCGCGGGCGCAGGCCCGGGTCCGGGCCCTGTGGTACGCCCGGGACCAGATCGCCGTCCGACGCGACGCCGCGCCCGGTCGGGTGCTGCCCGACTCGGCGATCATCGCCGCCGCCGAGCTGGACCCGAAGGACGAGAAGACCCTGCTGACCCTGCCCGGCTTCGGGGGCCGGTCGGTACGCCGGCTGGCCCGCACCTGGCTGGTCGCCCTCGACGAGGCCCGTCAGCTGGCGGAGGACGCGCTGCCGGTCACCCCGACGGTGGAGGGGCCACCCCCGCCGCACCGGTGGGCGGAGCGGGACCCGGTGGCCGCCGGCCGGCTGGCCCGGTGCCGGGAGCTGGTGGTACGGGTCGCCGGTGAGCACCGGCTCCCGCCGGAGAACCTGATCACCCCCGACTCGGTCCGCCGGCTGGCCTGGCAGCCGCCCGGCGAGATCACGGTGGACACCGTCACGGAGACCCTGCGTGGTTACGGTGCCCGGCAGTGGCAGCTCGACCTCCTGCTCCCCGCGCTCGCCGAGGCCCTCCTGCCCACCCCCTGACCGACCGGTCGGGGTGTGGGGTGGGCCACACCCGGGGTGGTGACGCCCATGGTTACTGGCTAGTAGCATTCGGGGCAAACGCCAGTGCCGGCCGACCCTCGTTCGGCGCGTGCCGCCGTCCGGCGGCACGACGCCGGATCGTGGTCGAAGAGGAGGCTCCAAGTGCCCCGAGAAGTTCGGGATGTCGTCTTTGTCGACGGTGTCCGCACCCCGTTCGGCAAGGCGGGTGGCATGTACGCCAACACCCGCGCCGACGACCTGGTGATCCGCTGCATCCGCGAACTGCTGCGCCGCAACCCGCAGCTGCCCCCGGAGCGGGTCGAGGAGGTGGCCGTCGCCGCCACCACCCAGATCGGTGACCAGGGCCTCACCATCGGCCGCACCGCCGCCCTGCTGTCCGGCCTACCCAAGACCGTCCCCGGCTTCTCCGTCGACCGGATGTGCGCCGGCGCGATGACCGCCGTGACCGCCGTAGCCGGTGGCATCGCGATGGGCGCCTACGACATCGCCATCGCCGGTGGCGTCGAGCACATGGGCCGGCACCCGATGGGCGAGGGCGTCGACCCCAACCCGCGGATCATCGCCGAGAAGCTGGTCGACCCGTCCGCCCTGGTGATGGGGGCCACCGCCGAGAACCTGCACGACCGGGTCCCGCACATCACCAAGGAGCGCACCGACACGTTCGCGCTCGCCTCGCAGCTCAAGACCGCCAAGGCGTACGCCGACGGCAAGCTCCAGGACGACCTGGTGCCGGTCGCGATCCGCGACGCCGACGGCGGCTGGGGCCTGGCCACCGCCGACGAGGCGCCCCGGGAGACCTCGCTTGCGAAACTGGCCACCCTGAAGACCCCGTTCCGCCCGCACGGCAAGGTCACCGCCGGCAACGCGGCCGGCCTCAACGACGGCGCCACCGCCAGCCTGCTCGCCGACGAGGCCACCGCCCGTGAGCTGGGCCTGCCGGTCGCCATGCGGCTGGTGTCGTACGGCTACGTCGGCGTCGAGCCCGAGGTGATGGGCGTCGGCCCGATCCCGTCGACCGAGAAGGCGCTGCGCATCGCCGGCCTGACCATCGACGACATCGGCCTGTTCGAACTGAACGAGGCGTTCGCCGTGCAGGTGCTCGCCTTCCTCGACCACTTCGGCATCGCCGACGACGACCCCCGGGTCAACCCATGGGGCGGCGCGATCGCCATCGGCCACCCGCTCGCCTCCTCCGGCGTACGGCTGATGACGCAGCTCGCCCGGCAGTTCGCCGAGCACCCCGAGGTTCGCTACGGCGTCACCGCGATGTGCATCGGCATCGGCATGGGCGGCACGGTCATCTGGGAGAACCCGAACTGGGAGGGCGTCAAGTGAGCGCGAGGAACGAGCCGGGTTTGCGAGTCCCGCAGTCGCGGACGGAGGGCGTCAAGTGAGCGCGTTGGTCGCACCGAACGAGGTCGTCACCCGGGCGCTGCTGCGTCAGGTGACCGTGCCGGGGCTGGACCGGCCGGCCGCCCTGATCACCCTGGACAACGGTCTCGACCACACCAAGCCGAACACCTTCGGCCCGGCCGGACTGGCCAGCCTCGACGAGGCGATCAGCGCCGCGCTGGCCGCCGACCCGGCGTTCATCGCGGTCACCGGCAAGCCGTACATCTTCTGCGTCGGCGCGGACATCACCAGCCTGCCGGCCTTGGCGGACCGGGAGCAGGCGCTGGAGATCGGCCGGCTCGGCCACCGGGTCTTCGCCCGGCTCAAGGACAGCGCGGTGCCGACCTTCGCCTTCGTCAACGGCGCGGCGATGGGCGGCGGCCTGGAACTGGCCCTGCACTGCCACTACCGGACGCTGTCCGGCGGCGCGGCGGCGTTGGCCCTGCCCGAGGTCTCCCTCGGCCTGATCCCCGGTTGGGGCGGCACCCAACTGCTACCCAACCTGATCGGCATCCCCGCCGCCACCCAGGTGATCCTGCAGAACCCGCTGATGCAGAACAAGATGCTCAAGCCGAAGCAGGCCGCCGAGATGGGCATCGCGGACGTGCTGCTGGAGCCGGCCGACTTCCTCGAACGGTCGCTGGAATGGGCCGCCGGGGTGGTCCGGGGCGCGGTCACCGTCACCCGACCCGAGGTCGACAAGGACATGTGGGCGGGTGTGCTGTACTTCGCCCGGCAAACCCTCGACCAGCGGTTGCACGGCGCGGTCCCGGCCGCGTACAAGGCGCTGGACCTGCTGGAGACGGCCAAGGACGCCGACTTCGCCACCGGCACCGCCGCCGAGGACGAGGCACTGGCCGACCTGATCTTCTCCGAGGAACTGCGCAGCGGTCTGTACGCCTTCGACCTGGTGCAGCGGCGGGCCAAGCGGCCGGCCGGCGCACCGGACAAGGCCCTTGCCCGGCCGGTCACCAAGGTCGGCATCGTCGGCGCCGGCCTGATGGCCAGCCAGCTCGCGCTGCTGTTCGCCCGCCGCCTCCAGGTGCCGGTCGTGCTGACCGACCTGGACCAGTCGCGGGTCGACAAGGGCGTCGGCTACGTACACACCCAGATCGAGAAGGCCGTCAGCAAGGGCCGGATGGACAAGGGCACCGCCGCCAAGCTGTACGGCCTGGTCTCCGGCTCGGTCGACAAGTCCGTCTTCGCCGACGCCGACTTCGTCATCGAGGCCGTCTTCGAGGA
Source organism: Micromonospora sp. NPDC049257 (assembly GCF_040678915.1). Taxonomy (NCBI): domain Bacteria; kingdom Bacillati; phylum Actinomycetota; class Actinomycetes; order Micromonosporales; family Micromonosporaceae; genus Micromonospora; species Micromonospora sp. NPDC049257. The sequence goes on along the minus strand of NZ_JBFAQU010000025.1, from coordinate 43,839 downwards.
CCTGGACGTCAAGAAGCAGGTCTGGGCCGAGCTGGAGAAGATCGTCTCGCCGGAGGCGGTGCTCGCCACCAACACCTCGTCGCTGTCGATCACCGCGATGGCGGCCGAGCTGGAGCACCCGCAGCGGGTGGTCGGCTTCCACTTCTTCAACCCGGTCGCGGTGCTGCCGCTGCTGGAGATCGTCCGGGGTGAACGGACCGACGACGCCACCCTGGCCACCGCCTTCGCCGTGGGCAAGCAGTTGAAGAAGTCGTCGGTGCTGGTCTCCGACGCCCCGGCGTTCGTGGTCAACCGGCTGCTCACCCGTTTCCTGGGCACCGTGTTCGCCGCCGTCGACGCGGGCACCCCGCTCGACGTGGCGGACAGCGCCCTGGACCCGCTGGGGCTGCCCATGCGTCCGCTCGCCCTGCTCCAGCTGGTCGGGCCGGCCGTGGCGTACCACGTGGGCGGCACCCTGCACGCGGCGTACCCGGACCGGTTCGACGTCAGCGAGAACCTCCGCCGGATCGCCGAGTCGGGTCAGCCGATCGTCGTCGAGGACCGGATCAACGACGAGGTGGCCAAGCTGCTCGTCGTCGGCGACCAGCCGCTCAGCGGCGAGCAGGTCCGGCAGAACGCGCTCGACGCGCTGGCGCAGGAGATCCGGCTGATGCTCGACGAGGGTGTCGTCGCCGAGGCGCAGGACATCGACCTGTGCATGATCCTCGGTGCGGGCTGGCCGTTCCACCTGGGCGGGGTCACCCCGTACCTGGACCGGACCGGCACCTCCGAGCGGGTCACCGGGCAGCGTTTCCTGCCGCGCGGAGTCGCCAGCCTGCGCGCCTGAACCATCCCCGCTCCCCCGCGATCGCGGTGGCCGACGATGTCCTCCCCCCGGGCTATCGTGGCCACCGCGATCGTCATTTGCGTACCCTCGTCAGACTCGGGGGGCTGCGGGGCCGGGCTCCGTCTGGCTACGATCACGCGTTCTCACCCTCGCCTGGAGCTGATCTGATGACCACACCGCCGGTCGATCCCTGGTCCGGACAGCCGGAGCACGGCTCGCCCACCGGTCACTACCCGCCTGCGTCCGACGGCCCGCCCGCCCCGCCCGAGGGTCCGCACACCCCGCCACCGGGTGGCGGCTGGCCCACCACGCCGTACCCGGGAGCAGCGACCCCGCAGTCCGGCGGCTGGCCCGACCCGCAGTCAGCTCCCCCGGCCGACTCCTATCCCGGTCCGCAGTACGGCGGCTGGTCGCAGCCCGACCCGGCGCAGGGCGGCTACCCCACGCCCCCACAGTCCGGCCCGCCCGGCACCCCCTCGTCCGGCTACCCCGCCACCCCGCAGTCCGGCCCGCCCGCCGGCTACCCCGGCATGCCGCAGTCCGGCCCGCCCGCCGGCTATCCCGGTGCGCCGCAGTCCGGCCCGCCCGCCGGCTATCCCGGTGCGCCGCAGTCCGGCTACCCGGCGGCCCCGCAGCCCGGTTACCAGGGCACCCCGCAGCCCGGCTACCCCGGCCCGCAGCCGGGGTACCCGGGTGCGCCCCGGCCCGGCGGCTACCCGGAGCCCGCCGCGCCGCAGTACGCCGGCTTCGGCGGTGCGCCGTACAGCGCTCCGCCGGGGTTGCCGCACGGACCCGCGCCGCAGCGGTCGAAGCTGCCGCTGCTGCTCACGCTCGGGCTCGCCGGCCTACTGGTGCTCTGCCTCGGCGGCGGCGGTCTCACCTGGGTCGCCCTCAGCGACGACGACCCGAAGACGCCGACCCCGTCGCCGACGCCCACCGCGGTCACGTCGCCCACCCCGAGCCCCACCCCCGTCGAGACCGACAGCCCGACTCCCGAGCCGACCCCCACCGAGAGCGCCGACGACCCGGGCCCGATCCGGCTGGTGACCCCGACGACCCTCGGTGGCCGGTCCAAGAGCACCGACCCGGAGCTGCGCCGGATCGCCGACCAGATGGTCCGCGACATGAAGTCCGAGGTCCGCAACGAGACCGGGGCGGTGAGCGCGTTCTACGGCAGCGCGGCCAGCAGGAACATGGTGATGATGGCCGGCGCGTCGGGCCCGGTCATCCTCCCCGAGCAGGAGCTGGACGACGCGGTCAAGGGCCTGGGCAGCTCGCTTGCGGTCACCAAGATGTCGACCATCGAACCGGGTCCGCTGGGTGGGGTCGCGAAGTGCGGGGACGGCAAGGCGTCCGGCATCGCGCTCGGCGTCTGCGTCTGGGCCGACCACGGCAGCGTCGGCATGATCGTCATGTACTTCTCCTCGGCGAGCAAGGCGAAGTCCGAGTTCGTCTCCATCCGGGGGCAGATCGAGAAGCGGGACTGATCCGCGCGACGACGGTCACGGTCACCGGTCCCACGTGGGACCGGTGACTCCGCGCGCCCGGGTCCACCCCGCGTGCCGCCCGGCGACCGTACCCCTCCGCCCGCATCGACCTGTCCCGAAACCGCCGACCGCCCGACGGGCCGGGTCGGAACGGGCCGGTGGAGCGGGGCCAGGGTTGTCCGACCCTCTGGCTAAGATCATCCGGCCTTACCCACGACGTTCTGGAGTCCACCTCATGTCCCAGCCCCCGACCGGTCCGCACGCCTCCCAGCCGGACGGCGGTACGCCCCAGGGCGGCTACCCGCCACCGCCGCAGCCGGACACCGTCGGCACGCCGCCGTACGCCGGGCCGCCCGCGCCACCGGCCAAGAAGCGGTCCCCTGTCAAGATCGTCCTGATCGTGCTGGCCGTACTGCTGGTGCTCTGCCTCGGTGGTGCCGCCATCGCCGCCTTCGCCCTCAAGGACGACGTCAAGGAGGCCGTGGACGCCGTCAACACGACGGTCACCGCCCCGGCCACCCTGGCCGGCCGGCCGCAGGTCACCGAGCCGGCGCTGAAGGCGGTCGCCGACGGGCTGGTCACCGAGATGAAGAAGTCCGTGCAAAACGAGACGAGCACCGCAGGTGCCTTCTACGGTGACCCGGCCAAGCGGGACCTGCTGATGATCGCCGCCGCGTCCGGCGTGATGGCCGACCCGAAGAAGGAGCTGAACGACGCCGTCACCGGCATCGCCACCCAGCTGAACGTCACCAACATGGCGGCTGTCGACGCCGGCCCGCTCGGCGGCGACGCCAAGTGCGGCGACGGCAAGAGCGAGGGTGTCCCGCTGGGCGTCTGCATCTGGGCCGACCGGGGCAGCGTCGGTCTGATCGTGCAGTACTACAAGTCGGCCGCCGACCTGAAGTCCGAGTTCGTCACGATGCGCGGGCAGATCGAGAAGAAGGGCTGACCCACCGGTCGGCCCGACAGGCCCCGTCCACCTCAGGGTGGGCGGGGCCTGTCGCCGTCGACGACGGGACGCGAACGTCAGCCGGCGGTGGCGGCCCGCTCGGCGGCGCTGCGCAGGACGCAGAACTCGTTGCCCTCCGGATCGGCCAGCACCACCCAGCCCGTGCCGTCCGGCCGACGCTTGTCGTCGACATGGACGGCGCCGACAGCCAGCAGCCGCTCGACCTCCTCGTCCCGGGTCCGGTCGACCGGCTCCAGGTCGAGGTGCAGGCGGTTCTTCACCGACTTACCCTCCGGCACGGCCAGGAAGAGCACCTCCGGCCCACCCTCGGGCAGGAGCATCGCCTCCGGGTCGCCGGGGAGGTCGTCGGGCTGGCGGGGGCACTCGAAGACCTGCGCCCAGAAGCCGGACAGGGCGTAGGTGTCATGACAGTCGATGCTCAGGTTGTGGATTCGTGCGCTCACGGGTCTGCCTCCGAAGCAGTGGTACGCGCCCCGCGACGTGCGATGTCAGCGGTGGGCGGGGTGGGGCGCGGGACAGGTCATGGTGGACATCAACCGCACCCCCTCTCTCCGGCTCGGGCCGACCGCATGATCCTCGCAGGCGGCCCGGCCGGCCGGCAATCCGTTTGATCCGCCCGGTGGACCGGGTGCTACCGGTGCGGCTCGACCCGACCGGAGCCGGTCGGCACCTGGTCGACCGACGGCAACGTGACGGTCACCTCCAGCCCGCCGCCCTTCTGTGCGGTGACCTGGACGGTCCCCCCGTGGGCGTCGCAGACCGCCCGGACGATGGACAGGCCCAGCCCGGACCCCCGGGCCCCGGTCCGTTCCCGCCCACCCCGACGGAAGGGTTCGAACAGCCCCGGCACGTCGGCCTGGTCCACCTCGAAGCCGGTGTTGCGCACCACCAGCCACGAGGAGCGCCCGTCGGTGCCGGTACGCACCCAGAGTCGACCGTGCAGGTGGTTGTAACGCACCGCGTTCTCGATCAGGTTCCCGGCCAGCCGGTCCAGCAGGCCCGGGTCGCCGGTCACCGGGGCCGGCCGCAGCGAGGACTGCACCCGCAGCCCGATCCGCTCCACCTCCCGGGACATCGCCGACAACGCGTTGGCGGTCCCGGTCGCCAGGTCACACTCCGTCCGCCGGGCCAACCGGCGGCCGGTCTGAGCCTCGCTGCGGGCCAGCACCAGCAACGCGTCCACCAGACCGTTGGCGCGTTCCGAGGCGTCCCGGACCACGGTGGCCATCCGGCGGTACTCGGCGGCGTCCGCCTCGTCGTCGCTGAGGGTCACGTCGATTTCGGTACGCATCACCGCCAGCGGGGTCCGTAGCTCGTGCGAGGCGTTGGCGACGAACCGTTTCTGCGCCTCGAAGGCGGCGGTGATCCGGTCCAGCATCGCGTCGAACGTCCGGGCCAGCTCCGCCACCTCGTCGTCCGGCCCCGACCAGCCGATCCGCTGGTCGAGCGTGGTCTCGCCGAGCCGACGCGCGGTCGCGGTGACCTGGTGCAGCGGGCGCAGTGTCCGGCCAGCCACCCAGTACGCCCCGGCCACCCCGACCACGCTGATCGCCAGCAGCGCCAGCAGGCCCTTGACCAGCAACTCGTCGGAGGCGGCGTCGACCAGTTGCCGCTGCCACACCGCCGCGTCCAGCGACCGCCCGTCGGCCAGCAGCACGGTGGTGCCCGGCCGCAGCTCGTCGGTGGGCCGCAGCGCGTCGCGCACCAGCAGCCAGGCCAGCGTCACCAGGATCGCCCCGGCCCCGACCAGCAGTACCCCGTTGAGCAGCGTCAGCCGCAGCCGCAGGGTGGGCCGCAACCGCCGGGTCACGAACCCACCCCGACCCGCACGACCCGCCCGCTCCTCGCGCTCACCGAAGCGACCTCAGCTCGCGACTGCGGGGCTCGCACACCCCACTCACTCCTCGCGCTCACCGAAACGACCTCAGCTCGCGACTGCGGGGCTCGCACACCCCACTCACTCCTCGCGCTCACGGGCTGACCGTCCGGTAGCCGGCACCGACCACCGTCTCGATCAACGGGGGGTCGCCGAGCTTCTTGCGCAGGGTCCGCACGGTGACCCGGACGATGGTGGTGAACGGGTCGGTGTTCGCGTCCCAGACCCGTTCCAGCAGCTCCTCGCTGGAGACCACCGCGCCGCGCGCCTTGACCAGCTCGCTGAGCACACCGAACTCCTTGTTCGTCAGGTCGACCGGGGCACCCGCCCGGGTCACCACCCGGCGGGCCGGGTCGAGCACCACGTCGCCCACCTGGAGCACCGGGGGGGCGGCCGGGGTGGCCCGACGGGCCAGCGCCTGCACCCGGGCCACCAACTCGTCGAAGGCGAACGGCTTGGGCAGGTAGTCGTCCGCGCCGAGCCCCAACCCCGCCACCCGGTCGGCCACGCTGTCGCTGGCGGTCAGCATCAGCACCCGGGTGAGGGTGCCGGAGGCGGCCAGCTCGGCGCAGATCTGGTCGCCGTGCATCCCGGGCAGGTCCCGGTCGAGGACCACCACGTCGTACCGGGTGACGAAGGCGGCCTCGTGGCCGGCGTCCCCGTCGTACGCCACGTCGACCGCCATCCCCCGCTTGCGTAGCCCACGCACGATCGCGTCGGCGAGGTTCCGTTCGTCCTCGACCACCAGCACCCGCATCCCGACCTCCTCGCCGACCTGTCCGACAACCTAGCGCCGCCGGCCAAACGACCGCCGCAGGCAGGTCACCCGGCACGGTCAGCCGGCATCCGCCACACCCCGAGACTGTTGCTCTGCCGCCAGCAGACCAACACACCCTGACTGTGCCAGCAGACGTCCCACCGCCCGGACAGCACGTCGCGTACCCGGGCGGTGCCGTCGGTGGGGTCCAGTTCGGCCAGCAACTGCCGGCCGCCCGCCGCCGGTCGGAGGGCGAGGATCGGCGCGGTGAACGGCCGCTGGTAGACCGTCCTCCATTCGCCCAGCTCGGCCTCCAGTCGGCCGGTCGCCGAGTCGAGCAGGGCCAGCCGCTGCGGCCCGTCGCCGAAACTGACGCCGAGCATCCGGTTGCCGACCGCCTCGACCGGGGCCCACCGGTCGCTGGACCAGCGCTCCCGGCCGGTCACCGGATCGAGCACCCGGGCGGTGGAGGAGCCACCGAGACAGACGGCATCGCCGCAGGCGTAGGCGCTCCCGCCGCCGGGGACCGGATCCGTCGTGTCCCAGCGACGCCGACCGGACCCCAGGTCGTACGCGGCGACCCGGCCCGGGTCCTCGCTGACGAGCAGCAGGCCACCGACCGGCTGGGCCAGGTGGTGGTGGTCGCCCCGGGCGGGCGGCACCGGGAAGGTGGACCGACGCGCGCCGGTGCCGACGTCGTACACCTCGGCCTGACCGGCGCTGGTGACCAGGACGAGGTCCTCGATGCCCCGGGGGCCCGTCCGGTACCCGACGGTGGCCGGTCCGGCCGTGGCCGTCCAGCGGACCGCGCCGGTCGCCGGGTCGACGCCGCGCACCGCCACCCGGTCGACGTGGAGATCCTCCAGCAGCAACCCGCCGTCGCCGGTCACCACCGCCGCCCCGGGCTGCCGCCACCGGGTCCGCCCGTCGACGTGGTCGAGCACCATGGAGACGGGTTCGCCGCCGGGATCGGTGGTGACCACCACGTCGTCGTCGACCCCCTCCAGCACCACCAGCTGGTGCCGGGGCGACAGCGACGTCTCCCAGCGCACCCGCCCGTCGGTCAGGTCGATCGCGGTGAGCTGCCGGCTGCCGGCCGGTGACAGCGCCGACGGGTAGGCGAGCACCAGCAGGTCCCCGACGATCAGGTGACTGGGCTCCGGCACGTCCGGCAGGGGCACCGGGATCAACCGGGGCGGCCCGGGTGCCGCGCCGGCCATGGTGAGCAGCAGGAGCAGGACGGTCAGGGCGACGAACACCGGGTGGCCGGCCGACCGCCGCGCCCGGGGCCGGCGTGCCGGCGGCGGCGTCGGCTCATCGTGGTGACCGACCTCACCCAGATCGATCACCGTCACCGGGACACCCGCCACACCCCGTACCTGCCGTCCATCAGCCGGCACAGCAGGAGCTGAGCGTCGGCCCGGCAGTCACCGGACACGGCGGGCAGCACGTCGCGCGCGTGGACCCGCGCGGCGGCGACATCCAACTCGGCGACCAGCATCCGGTCCCCGCCGGCCGGACGCACCCCGAACACCGGCCCGTCCGACGTGTCCGAGGGGGCGAGGTTCCAGACGTCCAGCTCGGCGGCGACCTGCCCGGAGGCGACGTCCAGCACCACCAGGGGGTGCCAGACGCCCCGCCCCAGGCTGCTCGCCAGCATCCGGCCGCCGCGTTCGGCGCCGGCCAGCTCCCACCGGTTGTCGCGCCACACCGTCCGGCCGGTCGCCGGATCCAACGCCCGCACCCCACCGGCCTCACCCTGCGCGCAGATCAACGACCCGCACGGGACGAAGAACGACGGGACCCGCCACGGTACGTCCCACCGGCGCGTCAGCCCGTCGACGTCGTACCCGGTCAGCCGGTCGGCGTTCGGCTCGACGGCGAGCAGCAGATCGCCGACGACCCCGTAGGTGCCCGACGGCGAGGCCACCAGCGGTGCGGTGTGCAGGCGTACCCCACGGCGGGCGTCCCAGACCTCGGCCGGGCCGTCGGGGCGTACCGTCACGATCCGGTCCACGCCGTCGGCCCGGTTGCGGTACAGGGTGACCGCCGACAGCATCGACGCCGACCAGCGGTCCTTTCCCGTCACCGGGTCGACCGAGTGAACCGTCGGTGGGCCGTCCCCACCGTCTTCGAAGAGCAGGTCGGGGCCGGCGGCCAGGCCCTCCCCGGACCGCTGCCACCGCACCCGACCGGTGTCCCGCGCGTGGGCGAACGTCCGGTACGCCCCGTCCGGTCGGCCGGAGGAGCCGGTGACCAGCACCAGGTCGGCGTGCCAGCGCAGCTCGGCGGAACCGCTGACCACCGGCACCGGCACCTGCCAGCGCCGCACCGGCCGCGCCCTCGGGGAGTCGGGGATGCGCCACGCGCTCAACCGGCCGGAAGCGATCGAGACGTCACCCGGCTCGAGCAGGAAGACGTCCCCGTCGTGCAGCAGCGCCACCGCGCCGAGCGGGGCGGGCACCACGAACGTCGCCCGCTTCGCCACCGGTGTGGCGGCGGCCAACGCCAGCAGGGCGAACACCAGCACCACAGCCAGCCGCAGCGGTCGGCCGACGGGCCGGGGCACGGGACCGGGCGGCGGTGACCCGGCGTCGCGGAGTTCACCCAGATCGATGACCGTCACGCGCACCCTCTTTCGACCGTCGCACCCCGTCGACCGCACCGCCCGCTGGTGGACGGGGACCGCCGTGCACCGGGTCACCGGACCGGCCGACCGTCGCCTGTACGATGGCCCGTCGTGGCCGTGCCGGTGGTAGATCCCTCGTTGAACCCGACGTCCGTGCCCGACGCCGTCGAGCCGGACGCGACAGACCCGCACCGGCGGCCCCGCCGTCGGCCGGGCCGGGCCGACGTGCTCGCCATCGGAGCCTATGTGCTGATCGGCGTTCTGGTGTGCCTGAACTACTGGGTGGACGTGCAGCATCGGGTGTCGTCCCACCTGCCGACCGACCACAGCTGGTTCGAGTGGCTGTTCACCCACGGCGCGTACTCGGTGCGGCACCTGGAGAACCCGCTGTTCAGCGCCCGGCAGAACGCCCCGGACGGGGTGAACATGATGGCGAACACCTCGCTGCTGGGGATGACCATCCCGCTGGCCCCGGTCACGCTGCTGTTCGGCCCGCAGGTGACCTACGCGCTCTATCTGGGCGGGGCGCTCGCCGCGACGGCGGCCACCTCGTACTGGATGCTCTCCCGGCACCTGGTGCGCTCGCGGGCCGGCGCGTTCGTCGGCGGCGCGTTCCTCGGTTTCGCCCCGGGCATCGTGCACCACGCCAACGGGCAGCCCAACTTCGTCTCCAACTTCCTGCTGCCGGTGATCGTGACCCGGGTGCTGCTGCTGGGCCGGCCCGGCCGGTGGCGCCGCGACGGGCTGGTGCTGGGGCTGCTGGTGGCGTACCAGGTCTTCATCAACGAGGAGATGCTGCTGCTGACCGCGCTGGCCTGCCTGGTGGCGGTGGTGGCGTACGTGGTGCAGCGGCCCCGCGAGGCCCGCGCCCGGGCCGGTGGCTTCCTGGCCGCGCTCGGGGTCGGCGGCGGGCTGGCGCTGCTGCTCACCGCGTACCCGATCTGGTACCAGTTCAACGGGCCGCAGTCCTACCGGGGGTTGCAGGGCGGGGTGTTCCACAACTGGGGCGAGGACCTGATGGCCTTCGTCACCTTCGCCCGGGACACGGTGGCCGGGGACGAGGCGGTCGAGAAGACCATCGGACTGACCGAGCAGAACACCTGGTTCGGCTGGCCGCTGGTGCTGGTCGCGGTGGCCGCCCTGGTGCTGCTCTGGCGGCGGTCGCTGGCCGCCCGGATCGCCGGTGTGCTGGTGGTGGTCTTCACCGTCGCGGCGATCGGCCCCAAGGTGCGGTTCAACGGGGTGGAGACCACCATCGACGGCCCGTGGGCGTACATCTCCGACGATCTGCCGCTTGTCGAGATGATGATGCCGACCCGGCTGACCCTGGTGGTGACCGGCGCGGTCGGCGTCCTGCTCGCGCTGGCCTGGGACGCGGTAGGCGGCCGAGGCCGGCCCCGGGTGCCCGCGCCGCGCGCCGCCGCCGACGACACCGTCGCCGGGGACACCGCCGCGACCGACCCGTCGGGGCCACCGGCCCGCCGCCGCTGGGTCCGCCCGGTCGGGTACGCGGCGATCGCGCTGGCGGTGCTGCCGCTGTTCCCCCGTCCGCTGCCCGCGCAGCACATCGACCTGCCACCGCACTTCATCACCGCGGGCGGCTGGCGGCCGTACGTCCCGGACGGGCGCACCCTGGTCCCGGTGCCGATCCCGAGCAACGTGCACGGCCTGTCCACGCTGCGGTGGAGCGCGCTGACCGGGCACGAGTTCCCGGTGCCCGGCGGTTACTTCATCGGCCCCAACGAGCTGGGTCAGGGTGTCTTCGGTGCCCCGAACCGGCCGACCAGCACCCTGGTCTACGCCACCATGGACGCCGGCACGGTGCCCGCCCTGACCGAGGAGAACCGTCGGCAGGCGGTGGCGGACCTGCGGTTCTGGCGGGCCTCGGTGGTGGTGCTGGGCGCCCATCCGCGCGAGGCGGTGCTGCGGGACCTGATGACCGGCCTGCTCGGCCCGGCGCAGCGGGTCGACGACGTCTGGCTCTGGGACGTCCGCCCGCTGGTCGGCTGACCCGCCCGGCCCGTCGCGCAGTCCAGCCCGGCTCGACCGGAACAGTCAGGCGGTGCGGGCGGACAGCGGCCGGACGTCCCACACCCACACGTCGAGTTCCCGGCGGGCGGGGCCGACCAACTGCTCGACGGTCCGGCGCAGCGGCTCCGCGTTGTGCTGGCGCAACGGCAGCACCAGCACGGCGGCGTTCCAGTGCCGCAGCTCGTCCAGGCTGCGGCGGCGCTGCCGGTCGTCCAGTTTGGTGGTACGCCCGGTGGTGGCGACCTCGTCGAGGAGCTGCCCGATGCCGCTGGGCCGCCCGCCGAACCGCCCCGGGTCACCGGTGTTGCCGTTGCGCGGGGCGAGGAAGTAGCCACCGGGGATCTTGAAGTCCAGGTTGGTGGCCGCCGCCCAGCGCATCCCGTGGGTGTTGCCCATGCTGGGCACGGGAACCGGCACCAGGGTCTGCCCGGGGCCGACGTACTCCCGCCAGCGGTCGGCGGTGATGAAGTCCGGCACCGGCGGGCGGGAGGTCACCTTCAGCGGCATCGGCACGATCGGCAGCAGGGCCAGCACCAGGGCGGCCACCGTGACGGTCTTGGCGTGCCGCCACTGCGCGCCGCGCAACGTCCAGGCCCGCTGCACCGCCAGCGCCAGCAGCATGCCGATCACCACGGAGGTGATCAGCGCGAACCGGGTGGGCACCACCGCGTCCAGCAGCGGCAGCCGCACCAGCAGTTCCCACGGCCCGGTGACCAGGTCCCGCCCCCACCAGGAGATCCGCTCGCCGAGGGAGAGCAGCGCGAAGAACGCGCCGGTGACGGCGAGCGCCCGGACGAGGCGTTCGCGGCGCAGCCAGAGCACGATGCCGACGGCGATCAGCGACAGGCTCCAGCCGAAGAAGGCGTTCTCCTCGGAGTAGTTCGGGGCCAGGTTGACGTTGGCCCGTTCGTTGCCGCCGAAGGTCGGCGAGCCGGGGGCGAAGAAGGCGGCGATGTCGTTGCCGTAGTCCTGCACCGCGTCGCTGAGCCCGTGGTAGGCCATCGGCCCGGCGAACTGGATGTAGAGCGGGTACGCCAGCAGCGCCCCGGCCAGCACCGCGCAGGCGGCCACCCCCTTGGCCAGGGGCCGCCACGCCGCCGACCAGAGCGCCGGCCGCTGGGCCACCATGGCGATCAGGAAGATGCCGCAGGCCAGGGCGGTGAAGAGCAGGATCTCCTCGTTGATGAACGCCTGCCCGGTGACCAGCACGGCGAGCAGCAGACCGTCGCGCAGCGGCCGGGTGGAACGGGTCAGCACCATCACCCGCCACACGATGAACGGCAGCAGGAACTGGCTGATGATGTTGGGGTGCCAGTTGGCGTGCGAGAGCATCGCCGGGGAGAACCCGCAGAACCAGCCGCCGACCGCCGCGGCGAGCCGCCGCCGCACCAAGTGCCGGGACAACACGTGGTACCAGGCGGCGGCAGTGCCGGCGAGGCCGAGGGTGACCAGCACCACGAAGGACACCGCCGGCCCGAACAGCAGGGTGACCGGCACCATCGGGATGCCCAGCGCCAGCACCGCCGTGTTGGCCATCAGGTTGACGCCGTCGGGGAAGTTGAACTGGTCGGTGTAGAACGGGAACTCCCCGTGCAGCACCACCCGCACCGAGTGGGCCAGGAAGAACTGCACCTGCGCCGGGTCGCTGCTGTAGAGCGAGGCCACCCGGCCGGCCGGGTCGGCCCAGATCCGGCTGGTCACCCAGAGGGCGACGAGCAGGAAGATGCCGTACACCACCAGGTCCTTGCGGCGGGCGGTCCAGCGCCAGCGCCGCCACCACGCGGCCGGCGTCGCGCCGTCACCGTCCGTGTCCGCCGCCCCCCGCTCCGGTACGCCCACCGCCGCCGTGCCGTCGCCGTCGACTTCCGACCCGTCGGCTGCCCCGACGGGCGCGGCCTCCACCGGTGGCGCGTCGACCGGCGTCGCCTCGACGGTCCGGTCCACGGGTGCCGGCACTCCGGTGATACGCAGGTCGGCGGGGGTGGTACGGGTCACGGGTGGGGGCGCTGTCGCGGTGGCCGTCGTGCCGCGGGCAGGGCCCTCGGAGTCGTCGGGGGCCGGTGCGGAGGCGCCACGGGGCTCGGCAGACGTCACAGTCGGCGGAGTCTACCGGAGCCGGGAAAAAGCCCGAAATTCACTCTGGTGTCCCTTGTGGTCATCGGGGACACGGCTGCGGGGCGTCACCGGGCGTTGCGTACCATGTGGGCTTCCGACAACGACGGCGACGCGATCGGGGGCGTAGGGATGGCTTCGGTTCGCCGTCGTGGCACGACTGTCGCCGTGCTGCTCGGTCTGCTGCTGACCGTCCCGGCGTGCGGCCCGGTCGCCGGGCGTCAGGCCCGCGAGCTGCGGGTCGGCTACGACAGCCTGGACGGCACCCGCGCGGTGTGGCCGCCCCGCGGGTCGCTCGCCGGGGACGCCACGGCGACGTCGGCGGTGACCGAGGCGGTCCGTGCCTGGCGATCCCCGATCGACGACCGCGCCCACCTGCCGTCGTCGGGCATCCTGTGGTCGGGTGCGGTCGACGGCGTCCCGCTGGCCCTGGTCGCCGCCGACGTGCCCGGGGAGAGCGCCTCCTGGCTGCTTCAGCTCACCGGTCGCGACGGCCGGTACGAGGTGACCCGGGCCAGCGAGTACACCGACCCGGGTTACCTGGTCTACGCCGACGTGCTCCCGCTGCACCTGCCCGACGGCCGGCGTTACCTGACCTCCGGCCGGGTGGAACGCCTGCTCGGCCCGGACGGTCGGGCGCTGCTGCTGACCGACGGGCTGACCGGCGCGGTCAAGGTGCCCGAGTGCCGGGCGGTGCCGGTGACGGCCACCCTGCGGGCCACCGAGTCGCTGCCCCGGGGGCGGGCCGCCGACCGCCTGCTCGACCTGGGCGTCGCCACCGCCGACCCGAGGTACCCCCTGGTCCGCGACGACACCGGCTCCGGCCGGCGGGCCCTCGACGGGTTGGACACCTGCATGCTCGCCGACGAGCAGGGGCCGTTCGGGAGCATCCCGCGCCGCATCGGCGACCGGGACGCCCCCCGCTCGGTGCCCGAGTCGTGGCCGATGGAGAAGGTTGCCGTCCGGGCGATCGGCGAGATGATGCTGGGCGGCGGAGCCGACCCCGGTGACCTGGAGCAGCTGACCTGGGAGACCGACGCGGGGACGATGACCGCGGTGGTCTACCGCCCGGCCGGCGACGGCACGCCGGTGGTCTCCCCCGCCGACCGGTCCAACCCGCTCCAGACGTACGTCCTGCCGGTGCCGGGGCAGCCGCTGGTGGTGCTGACCTGGCGGGGCAACCGGGACGCGTCCCTGTCGGTGCCGCCCGGCACCCCCCGCCTGGTGGACCGCCCCGGCCTGGTGGTCGTCCCACTGCCCGCCGCCCGCCAGACCTTCAGCCTGGCCACCGCCGAAAAAACCTACTACCGCTCCGCCGGCGGCCGCTGACCCCCGCCCTCCCCCCTCCCCTCCCCTCCCCGCCCCGGCTCGCCCCCGCCCCGGTGATCAAGAGGTTTGCGTCAAAGTTGATCACTGGATTGACGCAAACCTCTTGATCACGGGAGGGATTGACGCAAACTTCTTGATCACCGGGGTCAGCGACGGCGGCGACGGGCGGCGGACGGCGGGGCGGGAGACGGGAGACGGGGTAGGGGCGGTCACGGCAGTGCCGTGACCGCCCCTGTGGGGTCGCCGGTGGGTCAGTTGGGGGTGGCGTCGCGGGCGGGGAGGCGGACGGTTTCCACAGTGGGGGCGTCGCCGTCTAGGCCGGAGATCCAGCCGGTGACGTCGCGGGCCACGTCCTGCGCGGTCAGCCGCAGGTCGGCCAGGATCTGCGCGCGGGTGCCGTGCGGGTGCCAGTCGGCCGGTACGCCGAGGTCGCGCAGCGGCACCCGGACGTCGGCGTCGCGCAGCGCCTGGCCCAGCGCGTCACCGACACCACCGATGCGTACGCCGTCCTCGACACTGACCACGAGGCGGTGTCCGGCGGCCAGCTCGACCAGCTCGGCCGGCACCGGACGCACCCAGCGCGGGTCGACCACGGTGACGCCGTAGCCCTGCTCGGCCAGCCGGGACGCCACCTCCATCCCGAGCAGCCCGAACGAGCCGACCGCCACCAGCAGCACGTCGGTACGGGCCGACTCGGCCAGCACGTCGACCGGGCCGACCCGGCGGATGGCCGGCAGGTCGGCGGCGACGGTGCCGGTGGGGAACCGGACGATGGTGGGACCGTCGTCGACGGCGATCGCCTCGCGCAGCTCCTCGCGGAGGCTGGCGGAGTCGCGGGGGGCGGCGATCCGCAGGCCCGGCACCACCCCGAAGACCGACATGTCCCAGATGCCGTAGTGGCTCGGCCCGTCCGGCCCGGTGATGCCGGCCCGGTCCAGCACGAAGGTCACCGGCAGCCGGTGCATCGCCACGTCCAGCAACACCTGGTCGAACGCGCGGTTCAGGAAGGTCGCGTAGACGGCCACCACCGGGTGCAGCCCGCCCATCGCCAGGCCGGCCGCCGAGGTGGCGGCGTGCTGCTCGGCGATGCCCACGTCGTACACCCGGTGGGGGTGCTTGCGGGCCAGGGTGGCGATGCCGGTGGGCTCGGCCATCGCGGCGGTGATGCCCACCACGTCGGGCCGTTCGTCGGCGATGGCGACCAGCTCGTCGGCGAAGACCTGGGTCCACTTCACCGACGGGGCGGCGAGCAGCTTGCCGGTCTCGGCGTCGAACGCGCCCGGACCGTGCAGGCAGTCCGCCTCGTCCTCCTCGGCCGGGCGGTAGCCGTAGCCCTTGCGGGTCACCGCGTGCACGATCACCGGGCCGCCGAAGTTCTTGGCCGCGCGCAGCGCCGACTCGACGGCGGCGATGTCGTGCCCGTCGACCGGGCCGACGTACTTGATGCCGAGGTCCTCGAACATCGCCTGCGGGGCGACCGCGTCCTTGATGCCCTTCTTGACCGCGTGCAGCACCTCGTACATCGGCTTGCCGACGAACGGGGTGTTGCCGAGGGCGTCCTTGACCGTGTCGAGGACCTTTTCGTAGCCGGGGTTGAGCCGCAGCGACGACAGGTGGTCGGCCAGGCCGCCGATGGTCGGCGAGTAGGAGCGGCCGTTGTCGTTGACCACGATCACCAGCCGGTTGCCGGCGGTGGCGATGTTGTTCAGCGCCTCCCAGCACATGCCGCCGGTGAGTGCGCCGTCGCCGACCACGGCGACCACGCTGCGCTGCTCGCCACGCAGGGCGTACGCCTTGGCCAGCCCGTCGGCGTAGGACAGGGCGGTGGAGGCGTGCGAGTTCTCGATCAGGTCGTGCTCGCTCTCGGCCTGGCTGGGGTAGCCGGAGAGGCCACCGCGCTGGCGGAGCTTGTCGAAGCCGTCCTGCCGGCCGGTGAGGATCTTGTGCACGTACGACTGGTGGCCGGTGTCGAACAGGAGCCGGTCGCGCGGGGAGTCGAAGACCCGGTGCATGGCCAGGGTCAGCTCCACCACCCCCAGGTTGGGGCCGACGTGCCCACCCGTGCGGGAGACCTTGGCGATCAGGAAGTCACGGATCTCGGCGGCGAGGATGTCCAGCTGTTCGCCGGTCATCCGCTTCACGTCCTGCGGACCACGCACGGTGCCCAGCAGCCGGCCGTGGTGGGCCGTGTCCTCGTCAACACTCATGACGAGAGAGTCTATCGGCCGCCGCACACTCCGCAGTGCGGCCGTGGATCATCGCTGGTGGGGGCCCCGATCAGCGCAGCACGACCAGTCGACGCGGCGGGAGCGTCCCGGTCACCCCGGCCGGCGGCCCGGACGGGGTCCAGGACCCCAGCACGGCCGCCCGGCGGGCCCCGGTCACCGAGGGCAGCGCCCCCGGCAGGCCGTGCCAGGACAGCCAGCCCAGCAGAGCGAACGCGTACGCCTCCCGGGCCTGGGCGGGCACCCCCAGCTCGTCGGTGGTCCGCAGCGCCCAGCGGCCGATACCGAGGGCGGCCAGCCGACCCCACAGGGTCGGATTGCGTACCCCACCACCGGCCCCCACCACCTCGGTCACCCGGTGCCGCGCGCAGGCGGCGGCGACCGTCCGGGCGGTCAACTCGGTCAGCGTGGCGAACACGTCGTCCGGGACGACCGGCTCCCCCAGCGCCGCCAGCCGTTCGTCGAGGTAGCCGGGGTGGAACAGCTCCTTGCCGGTGGACTTGGGCGGTGGTGCCGCGTAGTAGGGCTCGGCGAGCAGCAGCGCCAGCAACCCGGGGTGTACCCGGCCGGCCGCCGCCCGTACCCCGTCGACGTCGCAGGGCCGGTCGAGGAACCGGCGGGCCGCCGCGTCGAGCAGGGCGTTGGCCGGGCCCACGTCGTACCCGAGCACGGGTGCGTCCGGGGCGACCACGGTGAGGTTGGCGATGCCGCCCAGGTTGAGCGCCGCCCGTACCCCGCCGCCGGGTCGCCCGCCCAGGTCACCGCGCGCCCCGGCCGGGTCGTCGGGGGCGAGCAGCAGGGCGTCGAAGGCGGGGACCAGCGGGGCGCCCTGGCCACCGGCGGCGACGTCCGCCGACCGCAGGTCCGACAGCACGGGTACGCCCACCCGGGCGGCGACCCGGGCCGGCGCACCGAGCTGGAGGGTGCCGTGCACGGTGCCGCCGGCGACCCAGTGGAAGACCGTCTGCCCGGGGGAGACGACGGCGTCGGCCCGCCCGCCGGCCAGCGCGACGCCGAGTGCGGCGGCGTCGGCGAACACCGCACCGAGGGCGTTGTCGAGCCGGCAGACCGCCTCGACCGTGGTCGGGTTCGGCGGCAGCACCGCCCCGATCCGCTCCCGCAACTCCGCGTCGTAGCCCAACTCCCGGTGCCCCAACGCCCGCATCCGCAGGGTCTGCCCGACGGCGGTGAACTCGGCGGCGACCACGTCCACCCCGTCGTAGGAGGTGCCCGACATCAGCCCGACGATCCTCATCGGGCCAGGTTAGTCAGCGGGCGGCGGCAGGAACAGGCCGACCAGTTCGACGTGCTGGGTCATCGGGAACAGGTCGTAGCCGCGCAGGGCGGCGAGCCGCCAGCCGGCCCGGGTGAAGGTGCGCACGTCCCGGGCGAAGGCGGCCGGGTCGCAGGCCACGTAGGCGATCGCCCGGGGGTCGGCGGCGATCATGTCCCGGACCACCGCCGCACCCGCACCGGTACGCGGCGGATCGAGCACCACCAGGTCGACCGGGCCGGTGATCCGGCGGCGGGCCAACGCGGTCTCCACCCGGGCGGCGACCACCTCGACCCGGGACAGGTCGGCCAGGTTGCGCCGGGCGGCGGCGACCCCCTCGGCGGCGGACTCGACCACGGTGACCCGGGCGTCCGGGCCGACCCGGGCGGCGAGCGCGCCGGCGAACAGGCCCGCCCCGCCGTACAGGTCCCAGGCGGACTCGCCGGGCTGCGGGGCGAGCAGGTCGAGGACCGCGTCGACCAGGGTGTCGGCGGCGGCCGGGTGCACCTGCCAGAACCCGCCGGCCGGCAGCGTCCAGTTCCGACCGGCGGCGACCTCCCGTACCGTCGCCGGCCCGTCGACCTCCAGTACCGTCGCCGGTCCGTCGACCTCGGCCGCCGGCCCATCCGGGACGTCGACGGTCGTAGCCGGCGGGCCGGGCAGGTCGACCAGGGTGGGCACCCCGTCGGTCAGGGCGGTGACCACGACGTCGCCGCCGGTCGAGGCGACGACCTCCACCGACTCGGCCGTCGGCCAGGGCCGACCGAGCAGCGGCAGTTCCTGGATCGCCGGGTGGGCGATCAGGCAGCGGTCGATCGGCACCACCTCGTGCGAGCGGTGCTTGAGCAGCCCGGCCCGGCCGGCGGCGTCGACCGCGTAGCGGACCCGGGAGCGCCAGCCCAGTTGCCCACCGGGCAGCGGCTCCACGGTGACCCGCAGCCCGTCGATCTCGGCGTCGGTGAGCCCGCCCAGCCGGGTGAGCTGCTCACGGACCACTGCCGCCTTCCAGCCGAGCTGGGCGGCCGGGGCCACATGTTGCAGGTCGCAACCACCACAACCGCCCGGCCGGGCGTACGGGCAGGGCGGGGTGACCCGCTCCGGTGCCGCCGCGACGATCTCGACGGCGTCGGCCCGGGCGAAGCCCCGGTGCAGCTCGGTCACCTCGGCGATCACCCGCTCACCGGGCAACGCGTGCCGGACGAAGACCACCTGGCCGTCGACCCGGGCCACGCAGTGCCCACCGGGGGCGACCGCGTCGACTGTCAACTCGACCCGCTCGGCCTCCTCCAGCCCGGGCCGCCGCTCCGCCCCGGACCCACCGGCCCCGACCGCCGACCGTCCCACCTCGGACCCGGCCCCCTCGGACCGTCCCGCCTCGGACCCGGCTGCCTCGGACCGTCCCGCCTCGGACCCGGCTGCCTCGGATCCGGCCGGGCCGGAACGGGCGGTGGTCGCGGAACGGGTGGGGCGGGATCGGGCGGTCACGGGCGGTCTCCGGTCGACGGGTCGGGCT
This sequence comes from Micromonospora sp. NPDC049257, assembly GCF_040678915.1. NCBI lineage: Bacteria > Bacillati > Actinomycetota > Actinomycetes > Micromonosporales > Micromonosporaceae > Micromonospora > Micromonospora sp. NPDC049257. The sequence continues at coordinate 24,811 of NZ_JBFAQU010000025.1, read as the reverse complement.
CGCCCGACGGGACGGCGGTCACCGGCGGGGCGGGCGGCGGCAGGGTGCTGCGCGGCGCGACCCGGGGACCCCGGGCGGGGGTACGGCTCAACGTCTCGTCCAGCCGGTCGAGGTTCTTGGTCGCGGTGGACGCCAACTGCCAGGGCACACTGGTCACCATCACGCCCGGCTCGAAGAGCAGCCGGCCCTTGAGCCGCAGCGCGCTCTGGTTGTGCAGCAGGTTCTCCCACCAGTGGCCCACGACGTACTCGGGGATGAAGACGGTGACCACGTCGCGGGGCGACTCCCGGCGGGTGTTCGCCACGAAGTTCAGGATCGGCCTGGTGATCTCCCGGTACGGCGAGTCGACCACGGTCAGCGGCACCGGCACTTCCCGCCGCTCCCACTCCTGCTGGAGCTGCCGGGTGTCCTTCTCGTCCACGTTGACGGTGACCGCGGTCAGCGTGTCCGGCCGGGTGGCGCGGGCGTACGCGATGGCCCGCAGGGTCGGCTGGTGCAGCTTGCTGACCAGCACGATGGCGTGGTTGCGGGCGGGCAGCACCCCGCGCACCTCGGTCGGCTCCAGCTCGGCGGCGATCCGGTCGTAGTGCCGGCGGATGGCCAGCATCAGCACGTAGATCACCGCCATCGCGGCGATGGCGATCCACGCGCCGAGCAGGAACTTGGTGATCAGCACGATGACCAGGACGGTGCCGGTCATCGCCATGCCGAACGCGTTGATCGCCCGGGAGCGGAACATCCGGCGGCGGGCCTGCGGGTCACGCTCGGTGCGCAGGTGCCGGTTCCAGTGCCGGATCATGCCGGCCTGGGAGAGCGTGAACGAGACGAAGACGCCGACGATGTAGAGCTGGATCAGCCGGGTCACCTCGGCCTGGAAACCGACGATCAGCACGATCGCGAAGACGGCGAGGAAGACGATGCCGTTGGAGAACGCCAGCCGGTCGCCCCGGGTGTGCAGTTGCCGGGGCAGGTAGCGGTCCTGGGCGAGGATCGAACCGAGCACCGGGAAGCCGTTGAACGCGGTGTTCGCGGCCAGGAACAGGATCAGCGCGGTCATCCCGGCGACCACGTAGAGCAGCACCGACCCGCCGCCGAAGACGGTCTCGCCGAGCTGGGTGGTGACGGTCTTCTGCACGTACCCGTCGGGGCCGGAGAGGATCTGCGTGTTCGGGTCCTCGACGAACTGCAGGCCGGTCAGCCGGGCCAGCCAGATGATGCCGACCAGCATGGACACCGAGATCGTGCCGAGCAGCAGCAGGGTGGTGGCCGCGTTGCGGCTCTTCGGGGCCTTGAACGCCGGCACCCCGTTGGAGATCGCCTCGACCCCGGTCAGCGCGGCGCAGCCGGAGGAGAAGGTCCGCAGCAGCAGGAAGATCAGCGCGAAGCCGGTCACGCTGTGCTCGGCCTGGATCTCCAGCCCGGCGCTGGGGGCGCGCAGGTCGTCGCCGAGGATGAAGTACCGGACCAGCCCGGTGAGGATCATGCCGCCGATGACGATCACGAAGCCGTACGTCGGGATGGCGAACGCGGTGCCGGACTCACGCAGCCCGCGCAGGTTCATCGCGGTCAACAGCACCACCGCGGTCACCGCGATCAGCACCTTGTGGGTGGCCACGAAGGGCACCACCGAACCGAGGTTGGCCACCCCGGAGGAGACCGACACGGCGACGGTCAGCACGTAGTCGACAAGCAGCGCGCTGCCCACCGCCAGCCCGGCCCGGGGACCCAGGTTGACCGTCGCCACCTCGTAGTCGCCACCGCCGGAGGGGTAGGCGTGCACGTTCTGCCGGTAGCTGGCCACCACGGTCAGCATGACCACGACCACCGCGAGGGCGATCCACGGGGAGAACAGGAACGCCGACGCGCCGGCGATGGAGAGGGTAAGCAGGATCTCGTCGGGGGCGTACGCGACGCTGGACAGCGCGTCGGAGGCGAAGACCGGCAGGGCGATGCGCTTGGGCAGGAGGGTGTGCTGGAGCCGGTCGGACCGGAACGGTCGACCGACGAGGAGTCGCTTCAGCAGCGAGGTGGGACTGGCCACAAGCGCTAAGGGTACGACCACCGGATGGTGGTCGCCGGGGGGTGCCTGATCCCGCTCCCACGCCCCGGCGCGGTACGGTTCGGTCCCCCGTCGGCGGGGTGGACGTGGCAGGCTCGCAGACGACAGTCGCCGGACGCAGGCGCACCTTGGGAGGGACACCGTGCACGTCGTGATCATGGGCTGTGGGCGGGTCGGCTCGACGCTGGCCCAGAGCCTGGAGTCCCGGGGGCACTCGGTGGCGGTGATCGACCACGACGCCGACGCGTTCCGCCGCCTCGGCCCCGACTTCGCCGGGATCACCGTCACCGGTGCCGGCTTCGACGGCGAGGTGCTGCGTCAGGCCGGCATCGAGCGGGCGGACGCCTTCGCCGCCGTCTCCAGCGGCGACAACTCCAACATCATCTCGGCCCGGCTGGCCCGCGAGACGTTCGGCGTCTCCCGGGTCGCGGCCCGGATCTACGACCAGCGCCGGGCCCAGGTCTACGAGCGGCTCGGCATCCCCACCGTCGCCACCGTCCGCTGGACGGCCGACCGGATGCTGCGCCACCTGGTCCCCGAGGGCAACGTGGAGATCTTCCGGGACCCGACCAGCACCGTGTCGATCATCGAGGTGCCGGTGCACAAGGACTGGATCGGTCGACCGCTGAGCCAACTGGAGCAGACGGCGGGGACCAGGGTGGCGTACCTGACCCGGTTCGGCATCGGCATGCTGCCCACCGCCTCCAGCGTCGTACAGGAGGGTGACCAGCTCTACGTGCTGGTCACCGACGACATCGCCGCCTCGGTCACCGCGGTGGCCGCGACGCCGCCCGAAGGAGGGCACTGAGCCATGCGGATCGCCATCGCGGGCGCCGGCAACGTGGGCCGGTCGATCGCCCAGGAGCTGATCGACAACGGCCACCAGGTGATGCTGATCGAACGACAGCCGCGGATGCTGCGCCCGGACCGGGTGCCCACCGCCGACTGGGTGCTGGCTGACGCCTGCGAGCTGGCCAGCCTGGAGGAGGCGAACGTCGCGGGCTGCGACGTGGTGGTCGCCGCCACCGGTGACGACAAGGTCAACCTGGTGGTGTCCCTGCTGGCCAAGACCGAGTTCGCGGTGCCCCGGGTGGTGGCCCGGGTCAACCGGGCCGAGAACGAGTGGTTGTTCACCGAGCAGTGGGGCGTCGACGTGGCGGTCAGCAAGCCCCGGGTGATGGCCGCGCTGGTCGAGGAGGCGGTCACCGTCGGCGACCTGGTCCGGTTGATGACGTTCCGGCAGGGCGAGGCGAACCTGGTGGAGATCACCCTGCCGCCGACCGCGCCCTACGTCGGCCAGCCGATCCACGCCGTGCCGCTCCCCCGGGACGCCGCGCTGGTGGCGATCCTGCGCGGCAAGCGGGTGCTGGTGCCCAGCCCTGACGACCCGATCGAGGCCGGCGACGAGCTGATCTTCGTGTGCACCGCCCAGGTGGAGGACGACGTGCGCGGGGTGATCCTCGGCCCGGACAGCGTGGAACGGACCCGGGGCGCGACGTGAGCGCTGCCGGTCAGCCGCCCGGCAGCGGCGTCGGGGCGTTCTCCCGGGTCACCCGGCGCACCGTCCAGACCGTGATCAGCAGCAGCAGCGCGTACGGCGGGTAGCCCAGGGCGAGCCGGGCCACCCCCAGCGCGGTGTCCTGGTGGGCCAGGTAGAGCCCGGCCTGCACCCCGACCTTGGCCAGCCACACCACTCCCCAGAGCACGGTGAGCTGGGTGAAGGTGCGCACCAGCCGGGGGTCGTCGCGCCACTCGGAGCGCCCCTTGGCGACCAGCACCGACCAGATCCACCCCACCAGGGGTTGCCGGATCACCGCGGAGAGCAGCAGGGCGATGCCGTAGCCGATGCCGTAGAGGATGCCCGGGAGGTAGAAGTCCCGTTCGTCCCCGGTACGCCAGGCGATGGCCGCCCCGATGCCCACGCCGAAGAGCCCGTTGACGGCGTGCCGGACCGGACGGCGTTGGACCAGCCGGACCACCGCGATCAGCAGCGCCACCCCGACCGAGGCGATCACCGCCGGCCGCAGCTCCCCGACCACGTTGGCCAGCACGAAGACCACCACCGGGATGCTGGACTCGACCAGCCCGCGCCAGCCGCCCAACTGGTCGGCCATCTGCTCGGCGAGGCTGGGCAGCCGCTCGTCGTCCGTCGGGGTGGTCTGCGGCTCGGTGGCCGGGGGCTGTCCTGTCGTCACTTCGGCGACTCCAGCTCGTAGTACGGGTTGTAGATGACCTTGCGGTCGTCCCGGACGGCCACCCGGCCCCGGGCGGTGAGGTGCCGGCCCGGCTCGATGCCGGCGATGTGCCGCCGACCCAGCCAGACCAGGGTGACCACGTCACTGCCGTCGTAGAGGTCCGCCTCCAGGGTGGGCAGGTTGGTACGCGGCGTGTAGACCACCGTGCGGAGCCGCCCGGCGACCGAGACCACCTGCCCCCGCATGCACTGCCGGGCCAGCACGCCACCGGATTCGGCGCTCTCCCGGCGCAGCTCCTGCGCCTCGATCTCGGCCTCGCTGGCGGTGAACCGGCGCAGGATGTCCCGCAGTGACTTCCTGCTCTCGTCGGTCGACATGACCTCCGCGTCACCCTCTCCAGGTGGACCGGTCGGCACCGGCGCTGCCCCGACCCCGGGCGGGACCGTGCCGCCAGCGTACGCCGATCGGGCCCCGACGGCGTCGGTGCGGTGTGCCGGTCCCGGCCCGAAGCCCGGGGCCCACCCGACCGACGACCACCCGACCGAGGCCCACCCGACCGACCGACGACCACCCGACCGACGACCACCCGACCGACGACCACCCGACCGAGGCCCACCCGACCGACCGACGACCACCCGACCGAGGCCCACCCGACCGACCGACGACCACCCGGTCGACGACGGCCCGGTCCGACGCCGGACAGCGGTCCGGGCCGGGTGCGGCCACCCTCGGGTGACGGCCTCCGGCCCGGACGGGGTCGCTCAGCTCTCGCTCGGGGCCTCGGCGGCCTGGTCGGCCATCTCCCGGGGCAACCGAAGCGGCAGCGGCTCACGGACCGGCTTCGCCTCCTGCCCCCGGTCCACCACCAGGCCGTCCAGGCAGGTGGCGAGCGGGCCGGCCGCGGCCGGGTCGGTGGCGACCGCGCCCTGGTAGACACCCCGGACCATCCAGCGCGGCCCGTCGATGCCGACGAAACGCAGGTCGGTCGGCCCGTCCGGGGTACGCACCCGGGCGTGCAACTCGACGCCGTACTCGCCCCGGGTCTCCTGGACGGTGGCGCCGTCGCCGACCAGCGACTGCCGGATCTCCTCGCGCACCTCGTCCCAGATGCCCTCGGAGCGGGGCGCGGCGAAGACACCGAGCTGGAGGGCGTTGTCGCCGTTCACCAGCACGACCTGCTGGACGACGCCCTGCGGGTCGGCCTGCACCCGCACCTCGACTCCGGGCACCGCCGGGATGTGCAGGCTGCCCAGGTCGAGCCGCTGCACGTCGTCCGGTGCCTCGGCGAGGTCGTACGGGCCACGGGCCGGGCCCGCCGCCTCGTACGAGTCGAGGACGTCGGCCCGCTGGTCACGGGCGTGCCGCCCACCGTCGGCCCGCTTTCGGGAGAAGATCACTGCGCCCACCCTCCGCTGTTCGCACTCACCCTGCCACCTCTTCCGTCCGTTCGCCCGCCCGGTCGGCACCCTCGGGCCCGGCCGGGCCACCGGGCGGGGGCACGAGCCCGGCATGGCCGCCGGTCGACCCGTGCCCGCCGGTCCCCCGTCGGGACCCGGGCAGCACCGCCACCGGCTGGAAATCGGCCCGCTCCACCCGCTGGACAACGAGTTGCGCGATGCGATCGCCACGGGAGATCTTCGCCGGTGCGTCCCGATCGTGGTTGATCAGGTTGACCAGGATCTCACCCCGGTAGCCGGCGTCGACCGTACCGGGCGCGTTGAGCACCGTCACGCCGAGCCTGGCGGCCAGCCCGGAGCGCGGGTGGACCAGGCCGACGTAGCCCTCCGGCAGGGCCAGCGCCACACCGGTGGGGACCAGGGCCCGGCCACCCGGGGGCAGCTCGACGTCCGCGGCGGCCACCAGGTCGGCGCCGGCGTCACCGGGATGGGCGTACGCGGGCAGCGGCAGCTCCGGGTCGAGCTGCCGTACGGGCACGGGTACGACGTGGGTCACGTTCTGCCTCTTCCGTCGGCGTTCACGGGGTGCCCCTGCCATCCTGCCGGGTCGACCGGCCGTCGTGTTCCGTACCCTGCGAGTGTGAGCCTGTCGCCTTCCCCGTCGTCGTCGACGCCGCGCGCCGCGGCCGCCCCGACGTACTCCGAGCGGCTCCGCCTGCCGTGGTGGTGCTGGCTGGCCGGGCTCGCCCTGGCCGGGTTCGCCGCCGCCGAGCTGTGGATGGGTGCCGGTGGGGTGCGGTCCTGGCTGCCGTTCGTGCTGCTGCTGCCGGCAGTCCTGGCCGGGCTGTGGTGGCTGGGCCGGGTCCGGGTCGCGGTCGACGGCGGTGAGCTGTGGGTCGACGACGCCCACCTGCCCGTGCGGTACGTCGCCGACGCCGTCGCGCTCGACGCCGAGGGCCGGCGCGAGGTGCTCGGGGTGGGCGCGGACCCGCTGGCCTTCGTGGTGCAGCGACCGTGGATCGGCGGCGCGGTGCAGGTGGTGCTCGACGATCCGGCCGACCCGACCCCGTTCTGGGTGGTGAGTTCCCGCCGGCCGACCGAGCTGGCCGCCGCCCTGCTGGCCGCCCGCGACGCGGCCTGAACGCCGCCGCCGGCCCCGCCACTGCGCCGCTCCCGGCAGACCTTCCCGCCCGTGGTCAGGGTCGACCGCTCCTTCGCGGGCAGGGCCGACCGGCTCACCCGGGGCAGGGCAGTTCGGAGCGGGTGCAGCGGGCGGGTCAAGGCAGGGCAGGTCAAGGCAGGGCGGGGAGCCCGCCGGGGGGCAGCTCCCGGCGCTGCTTGCGCAGGTCCCGCCGGAGTTGGTCGGCCAGCGAGCGGGTGGCCCGACGGTTGAGGTAGCTGGCGACGGCGGCCCCGGTGAGGAACGGGCCCAGCGTGGTCAGGTTGCGGCCGAAACGCTTGAGCAGGGTGTCCCGTAGTTCCTTGCGGGCGGCGGTACCGAGCACGGCACCCACCCCGGCGCCCGGCACCATCGGGTTGATTCCGCGCTGGCTGGCCCAGGACTGGAGCAGGGCGACGGTCCTGGGGGTCGTGCCGGTGGGCAGCGGCGCCCCGTAGATCTCGTGCAGCTCGCCGATCAGCTTCAGCTCGATCGACACCACGGCCACCGTCTCGGCGGCGAGCAGCACCGGCGCGGAGAGCAGGGTCGGCGCGACGGCCCACTCCACCGCGGCGACGCCGCCGCCGGCCGCGCCCACCCCGGCGGTGGCCCGGGCGGCGTTGCGGACGAGCCGGTCGGCGAGCGCCTCGTCGTCCAGACCGGGGAAGTGCAGCCGCAGGGTGGCCAGGTCCCGGACCGGGACGTGCGGCGCGACGTCGGCGACCGTGTCGGCCATCCAACGCAGCGCCGACCGCGGCTTGAACAGATCGCCCAGCCCTCGACCACGGGCCTGCCCGACCAGTCGGGTGAGCAGTTGCCGGCGGCGGGCGGGCGCGATGTCGTCGGCGGTCAGCGCCGCCACCGTCGCGCCCAACTCGTCGCCGGGCCGGGCAGCCGGGTCAGCCCCGGCGGTCCGGTCCTCGGGTACGGCGGCGGGCGGCCCGGCGTCGGACAGCGACCCGTCCGGGTCGGACTCGCCATGCCGCTCGCCGTGCTCGTTCATCTGCCTGCCCTCCCGAGGTCCCACCGGTTCCGGTGGACGCCGGTACGAGTCAAGCAGCAACCCGCCGTGTGCGCACGGCGGCTCGGGCAGCGGCGGCCCCGCGAGGAGGCCGCCGCCGGTGGGGTGGGTACTCAGACGCACTCACGGCAGATCAGGTCGCCGTTGCGCTCGACTGCCAACTGGCTGCGGTGATGCACCAGGAAGCAGCGCCCACATCGGAACTCGTCCTGCTGCATCGGGAGGACCTTCACGGTCAGCTCCTCGTCGGCCAGGTCGGCGCCGGGCAGCTCAAAGCTCTCGGCCACCTCGGCCTCGTCGACGTCCACGGCACCCGACTGTGAGTCGACCCGCCGGGCCTTGAGCTCTTCCAGGCTGTCCTCGCCGAGGTCGACCTCGTCGCGACGCGGGGCGTCGTAGTCGGTGGCCATCGGTTTCACTCTCCCATATCGATGTTGTCGCTTCCGGTTGTAACGCCGGGCGACGCTGTTTCGGTTCCCACTGGCCGGCCACCAATGTGTGTCGGTCGCCCCACCCGACGGCCTCTGGATCGAGGTCTCCGGGGCAAGCACCGACGAGCGCGGTACCTTACCCCCTCCCAGGCGAGGCATGTATACCGCCCTCGCGGCAGAGATGTACGCCCCCGGGACCCAAGATGTTCCCAATGTGACTCAGGCGACACGAAGATAGGGGTAGTAGTACCCCGTTCCCGGTTGGCGCGCCGGCATGTCGGACTGTTTCCACGCGACTGCCGGACAACCGTTAACCTCAGCGGCGTACTCGACGGCCGACGACACCGCCCGCCGACGACGTCCGCCGCCACCACCACCTCACTGTCCGGGGAGCGCCCAGATGAGTTTTGCGCGAGTGCGAGCACTCGTTGTCGTCGGACTGCTGGCGGCCGTCGCCCTGGTCTTCGTCGTCGTCGCCGTGGTCCGCGACACCCAGGGCAGCGGGGCCAACGCCAGGGGATGCCCCGAGGGCTGGCCGTTGGCCGACCTGTCCCTGCGCACCTACCAGGATGTCAAGATCAATATCCTGAACGGCACCGGGGAGCCGGGCCTGGCCAGCAGCGTGGGCGACGACTTCCGGAACCGGAAGTTCCAGGTCAAGAAGGAGGGCAACGCCGCGCACTTCGACGGCGTCGCGCTGCTGCGCTTCGGCCCCAAGGGCGTCGGCTCCGCGCACCTGCTGCGCGCCTTCTTCCTCGACAACGCCGAACGCGACTACGACGCGAAGCGCCAGGACGACACGGTCGACGTGGTGCTGGGCGACGGCTTCCAGCAGCTGGCCACCACCACCGAGGTCAACCAGTCCCTCGGCGACCTGGGCGCGCCGACCGCGCCGGAGGGCTCCTGCCCGATGCCGGTCGAGAACAAGTAACCGACCACCGGTCAGCGACAGGTGACCACCCGGCGGTCGGTGCCGACCGGCGGTCGGGGACAAGTAACCGACCACCGGTCGAGAACGAGTAACCGACCCCG
>NZ_JBFAQU010000025.1:0-15420 GCF_040678915.1 Micromonospora sp. NPDC049257 | reverse complement strand
CCGGTCGGGGACGACCGACCCCGGTCGGGGACGACCGACCCCGGTCGGGGACGACCGACCCCGGTCGGGGACGACCGACCCCGGTCGGGGACGACCGACCCCGGTCGGGGACGACCGAACGGGGTCGGGGACGACCGAACGCCGGGCCGGCGGGGTCAGGGGCCGCCGGAGGCGTCCAGGGCGGCCAACCGGGTGTGCAGGGGCGCGAACAGCGCCGGTGGGGCCGCGATGACGAGGTCGGGGCCGGCGGGCCGGCCGTTCAGCCCGGTCACCCGCAGCCCGGCCTCTGCGGCGACCAGTCCCCCGGCGGCCAGGTCCCAGGCGGCCAGCCCCTTCTCGAAGTAGGCGTCCACCCGCCCCTCGGCGGCCAGGCAGAGATCCAGTGCCGCCGCCCCCATCCGCCGGATGTCCCGGACCTCCCCGATCAGCGCGGCGACCACCCGGGCCTGGTGCCCGCGGCGACCGGCGTCGTAGCCGAACCCGGTGGCGACCAGCGCCTGCCCCAGGTCGGTTTCGGTGGAGCAACGCAGCCGGGTGCCGTCCCGCCAGGCGCCGCCCCCCGCGGTGGCGGTCCACTCCTCGCCGGTCGACACGTTGCGGACCACCCCGGCGACGACCTCGCCGTCCACCTCGGCGGCGAGCGACACCGCGCAGTACGGCAACCCGTAGAGGTAGTTCACCGTGCCGTCGATCGGGTCGACGATCCAGCGCACCCCACCCGCCCCGACCGCACCGGCCTGCACCCCGCCGTACTCCTCGCCGAGCACCGCGTCGTCCGGCCGGGCCGCGCGCAGGGCGTCGCGGACCTGCCGCTCCACAGCCCGGTCGGCGGCGGTGACCACGTCGGTGACGGTGCTCTTGGTGGCCGCGACCGAGACCCCCTCGACCCGCATCCGGGCGGCGGTCGTGGCGGCGTCCCGGGCCACCGGGATCGCGATCTCAAGCAGATCCTGCGGTGTCGGTGTCGAACCGGTCATCGAAACTGCCCCTCTCGCGCCGCCCTGCGGCACCGGACGCACCAACCGGGCCCCCACGGCCGGGGACCCACCGGCCGCCGCGCCTGCCGTCCGGTGCGACACGCGCGCCCCACCGCGCATCGTCGATCTCCTCCGGACAGCATAGGCAGCCCGCGTCACGCCCGGACCCCGCCGGTGTGGCAGCAGGTCCGGGCCCCGATCGACGGCCCGTCCGACCCGGTCCGAGCGGGTGGCCACAAAGTCGACATCCGGGCCGAACCGGCGGTACAGACGGCCGGTTGCCGTGCGCCGCAGGATGATCGCGGCAACCGGGGTTACAATTCACCCTGCCCACGCGCCACGGACCGCAGCCGCACAGCCGGCCCGGGACACGGGGGTCACTCAACGACATCGCACGGCACGGCACGCCACGCTGCGCCGGACGACCCCGGCCGTGCTCGCTCTTCGCCTCCGGAAGGTCATTCGTGACAGAACCCCGCCAGCCCGGCGCCGACGTTCGCTCGCTCACCGACACCCTGATCGCCCACGCCCAGAGCGCCGGTGGTCAGCTGACGTCGGCCCAGCTCGCGCGCACCGTCGAGTCCGCCGAGGTGACCCCGGCCCAGGCCAAGAAGATCCTGCGGGCGCTCTCCGAGGCGGGCGTGACCGTGGTGGTCGACGGCTCCGCCAGCACCCGCCCCCGTCGGGTGGCCGCCGCCCGGTCGGCCACCCCGGCCTCGCGCGCCACCACCGCCAAGACCACCAAGAAGGCCGTCGCACCGGCTCCGAAGCAGGCGCCCGCCGCCGACGAGGCCACCGCGCCCACCCCGCGCAAGGTGGCCCCCCGCAAGGCGGCCACCACGGCGGGGGTGGCCGCCAAGGCCGCCGCGCCGGCCGCCAAGGCGACCAAGTCCACCCGGGCCACCAAGGCCACGGTGGCCGCCGCCGGTGCCGGCAAGGTCGCCACCAAGGGCGAGGGCGCCGAGGGCGAGATCGATCCCGAGCAGTTGGCCGCCGAGATCGAGGACGTGGTGGTCGAGGAGCCGGCCGAGCTGACCCGGGCCGCCGAGACCGATGCCGCCGCCTCCGCCACCGACAACGACTTCGAGTGGGACGACGAGGAGTCCGAGGCGCTCAAGCAGGCGCGGCGGGACGCGGAACTCACCGCCTCCGCCGACTCCGTCCGGGCGTACCTCAAGCAGATCGGCAAGGTTCCGCTGCTCAACGCCGAGCAGGAGGTCGAGCTGGCCAAGCGGATCGAGGCCGGGCTCTACGCCGCCGAGCGGCTGCGCGCCGCCGACGACGGCGAGGAGAAGCTCACCCGCGACATGCAGCGCGACCTGCTGTGGATCTCCCGGGACGGCGAGCGCGCCAAGAACCACCTGCTGGAGGCGAACCTCCGGCTGGTCGTCTCGCTGGCCAAGCGCTACACCGGGCGGGGGATGGCCTTCCTCGACCTGATCCAGGAGGGCAACCTCGGCCTGATCCGCGCGGTCGAGAAGTTCGACTACACCAAGGGTTACAAGTTCTCCACGTACGCCACCTGGTGGATCCGGCAGGCGATCACCCGGGCGATGGCCGACCAGGCCCGCACCATCCGCATCCCGGTGCACATGGTCGAGGTGATCAACAAGCTCGGCCGGATCCAACGCGAGCTGCTCCAGGACCTGGGTCGCGAGCCCACCCCGGAGGAGCTCGCCAAGGAGATGGACATCACACCCGAGAAGGTCCTCGAGATCCAGCAGTACGCTCGGGAGCCCATCTCGCTCGACCAGACCATCGGTGACGAGGGCGACAGCCAGCTCGGCGACTTCATCGAGGACTCGGAGGCCGTGGTCGCCGTCGACGCCGTCTCGTTCTCGCTGTTGCAGGACCAGCTCCAGCAGGTCCTGCAGACGCTTTCCGAGCGCGAGGCGGGGGTGGTACGGCTGCGCTTCGGCCTGACCGACGGCCAGCCGCGTACCCTCGACGAGATCGGCCAGGTCTACGGGGTGACCCGGGAACGGATCCGGCAGATCGAGTCCAAGACGATGTCCAAGCTCCGGCACCCGTCGCGCTCCCAGGTGCTCCGGGACTACCTGGACTGAGCCGTTCACGTCAACCCGTCGTGTCGGATTGATCACCAGGCGTAGAACATGCGAAGGTGACCGGTCCAACACGCGTTTGTGATCGTTGACGTGGCACCCTGGTAGCACGGCACACTGTCCTTCCCGTCAGGTGTGACCTCGGTCCCCCGCGGGCACACTGGGAAGGCGGGGCCCGGTAAGGGTGTTGCACGATGAGTGAGCAACGACCGAAGAGAGTGTTCATCGGTGACGACCAGAGGAGGAAGGCGATGACCCCGACCCTCACGCCGCCGCCCGAAACGGTGGCTCCCCCAGCCGCCGATGAACGGTGCGACCGCTGCAATGCTGCCGGCAAGCTCCGTATCACTCTGGCGGGTGGGAGCGAGTTGGTGTTCTGTGGGCACCACGCGAACAAGTACGCCGAGGATCTCGTGAAGATCACGGTGAAGTTCGCGACGGACCCGGAGTTCAGCTGGCGAGGCGCCGATCTGATGGCGAACTGACCCGGCAACCCCTACGACGACATAGCTGGGCGGGGGCACCCTGAGGGTGCCCCCGCCCAGCTTTTCGCTACCCACCCCACCCCACTACCCGCCCACCCCACTACCCGCCCCGTCCCCTCCCGCCACCAGTCCCGCTCCCCGTCCCGGCCGCCGCCCCCGGTGATCAAGAGGTTTCGGTCACCGAAGCGCCTGTTTCTGACCCAAACCTCTTGATCACCGGGGAGACCACGGGACGGGACCGCCGGGGAGACCACGGGACGAGGGAGCGGGACGGGACCGCCGGGGAGAGCCGGGGAGACCCGGGGACGGGGGCAGCGGGGCGGTCAGAGGGTTTGGAGGGTGGCTATGCGTTCTTCGAGTTGTTCGATGGTGGCCTGGGCGCTGGGGGGGCCGCCGCAGAGTCGGCGGAGTTCCGCGTGGATCTTGCCGTGGGGCAGGCCGGTGCGGTGGTGCCGGGCGGCCACCAGGGCGTTCAGTTGACGCCGTAGCGCCACGCGGCGCTGGGCGGCACTCAGGGGTACCACGGGGGCAGCGGGGGGCGCAGCGGCCGGCTCAGCGGCCCGGGTGGCTGCCCGGCGGCGCTGCGCGGCGAGCTGGTCGGCCTGGCGTTTGGTCAGCAGCTGCGACACCTGGGCGGCGGTGAGCAGGCCGGGCAGCCCCAGATATTCCTCCTCCTCGGGGGTGCCGGCCTGGGCGGCGGTACCGAAGGACGCCCCGTCGAAGATCACCTGGTCCAGCTCGGCGGTCGCGGACAGCGCGGTGAACCGCTTTTCCAGCTCGCCGCTGGCCTGGTCGTCGCGCTGGGCGCGCTCCAGCAGCTCGTCGTCGAAGCCCTCCCGGTCCTTGGGCTTGCCCAGCACGTGGTCCCGCTCGGCCTCCATCTCGCTGGCCAGGCCCAGCAGGTGCGGCACGCTCGGCACGAACACCGAGGCCGTCTCACCGGAGCGACGGGCCCGGACGAACCGGCCGATGGCCTGGGCGAAGTAGAGCGGGGTGCTGGCGCTGGTGGCGTACACCCCGACGGCCAGCCGGGGGATGTCGACGCCCTCGGAGACCATCCGGACCGCCACCAGCCACCGTTGGGTGGACGCCGCGAACGACGCGATCCGCGCGGACGCCCCCTGGTCGTCGGAGAGGACCACGGTGGCCTTCTCCCCGGTCACCTGCTCGATCAGCTTGGCGTACGAACGGGCGGTCTGCTGGTCGCTGGCGATGATCAGGCCACCGGCGTCGGCCATCCCGGCGTTACGCAGCACGGTCAGCCGGGCGTCGGCCGCCCGCAGCACCTGCGGCATCCAGTCCCCGGCCGGGTCGAGGGCGGTCCGCCAGGCCTGGGCGATCAGGTCCTGGGTCATCGGCTCACCGAGCCGCGCCGCCAACTCGTCCCCGGCGTTGGTACGCCACCGGGTCTCCCCCGAGTACGCCAGGAACAGCACCGGGCGTACGACGCCGTCGCGCAGCGCGTCGGCGTAGCCGTAGACCGAGTCGGCGCGGGACCGCAGCAGCCCGTCACCGCCGCGCTCGTAGCTGACGAACGGGATCGGGTTGTCGTCGGAGCGGAACGGCGTGCCGGTGAGCATCAGCCGGCGTACGGCGGGTTCGAAGGCGTTCTTGACCCCGTCGCCCCAGGAGCGGGAGTCCCCGGCGTGGTGGATCTCGTCGAGGATGACCAGGGTGCGGCGGGTCATGGTGCGCCGCCGGTGCACCTGCGGGGCCATCCCGACCTGGGCGTAGGTGACGACCGCGCCGTGGAAGTCGGCGGCGGAGTGCAGGTCGGCGTTGCGGAACGCGGAGTCGAGCTGGATGCCGACCCGGGCGGCGGCCTGCGCCCACTGGGTCTTGAGGTGCTCGGTCGGGGCGACCACGGTGACCGCCTCGACGGTGCCGTCGACCAGCAGCTCGGCGGCGATCCGCAGGGCGAAGGTGGTCTTGCCGGCGCCGGGGGTGGCGACCGCGGTGAAGTCGTCGGTACGACGGCGCAGGTATTCCACCATCGCCTTGCGCTGCCAGGCACGCAGGGGTGGGAACGTCTCCAACGCCGGCAACCGGGGTGCCACCCGAGGCTCCTCTCCGACCGCACGAGGCGGATCCGGGCCGAGGGCCACGGTTCCGCCGCCCATGAAAACGCCTCCGCGCAGGGCCTGCCGCGAAGGCCGGCCCAGCATAACCAGCCGCGCCCGGCAACCCCAGCCGACACCACGCCCGCCGCCCCGACCAGCGCCGTCGCGAGATGTGGGGCACGGGGCGAGGTGGATCAGAAGCCGGGGTGGCCGGGCCCGGTCTGCGGGGGGCGCATCGTGGCAACCGGGGCCGACCACCGCCGCCGCAGCGCCACCAGGCGCAGGACGAAGACCAGCAGTGCCGCCGCGGTCAGCCCGCCCACCCCGGCGTACCCGAGCGCCGCCAGCAGCACCACCATGATCGATCCGGCGAGCGCGGCGACGGCGTAGATCTCCCGGCGCAGCACCACCGGGATCTCGGCGGTGAGCAGGTCCCGGCCCAGCCCTCCGCCGATCGCGGTGAGCATGCCGATCACCACCGCGCCGACCGCCGGGACCCGGGCGTCGAGCGCCTTGAGTGTGCCGGTGACGGTGAACAGGCCCAGACCGGCGGCGTCGAGCACCAGCACGCTGGTGCGCAGCCGGGCGAACTGCGGGTGCAGCCAGAACACGGCGGTGGCGCTGACCGCGGCGGTGGCGGCGTAGCGCCAGTCGGCGAAGGCCAGCGGCGGGACCTCGTCGATGACCAGGTCACGGAAGATCCCACCGCCCAGCGCGGCGACGAACCCGACGAAGACGACGCCGAACAGGTCGAGCCGCTTGGCCACCGCCGCGGAGGCGCCGGAGGCGGCGAAGACGGCCACCCCGGTCAGGTCGGCCAGGAGCAGCGCGGTGGAGGTGGTCACACCGCCGAAGGGTACGGGTGCGGCCCGCCGGACCGCCCCGGATCACTCACGGTACGAGTCGTAGATCTCCTTGCACTTGGGGCAGACCGGCGAGCCGGGCTTGGCGGCCTTGGTCACCGGGAACGTCTCGCCGCAGAGCGCCACCACGTAGGTGCCCATCACGGCACTCTCGGCGATCTTCTCCTTGCGCACGTAATGGAACATCTCGGGACCGGTGTCGGCGTCCTTCAACTCGGGACGCTCAAGAACCTCTGTACTCACAGTCACACCTCCAACTGCACAAGTTTGGCAGGTCGACCGGGTCCGGTCCACCGCAGCCCACCCCGTCGGCGGCCAGTTACGGTAGCTGACGTGACCACCTTTCACCTCCGACCCGGAACCGAGGTCGCCGAAGCCCTGCGTGACGGCCGTCCCGTCGTCGCCCTGGAGAGCACCATCGTCTCGCACGGTCTGCCCCGACCGGACAACCTGCGGGTCGCCCGGGAGATCGAGCAGACCGTCCGCGCCGCCGGCGCCGTGCCCGCCACCATCGGAATGGTCGGCGGCGAACTCGTCGTCGGCCTCGACGACGCCCAACTGACCCGCCTCGCCACCGTCGACGGTGTGGCCAAGCTCTCCGTCCGCGACCTCGCCGTGGCCGCGGCCACCGGCGCGGACGGCGCCACCACCGTGGCCGCCACCAGCGCGGTGGCCGCCGCCGCGGGGATCGGGGTCTTCGCCACCGGCGGCCTGGGCGGGGTGCACCGGGAGGCCGCGCAGACCTTCGACGAGTCGGCCGACCTGGTCACCCTGGCCCGTACCCCGATCGCGGTGGTCTGCGCCGGGGTCAAGTCGATCCTCGACGTCGGGGCCACCCTGGAGCGGTTGGAGACCCTCGGCGTCGGGGTGGTCGGCTACCGCACCCGGCGTTTCCCCGGCTTCTACCTGACCGACTCCGGGTTCGACCTGGACTGGTCGGTGGACTCCCCCGAGCAGGTCGCCGCGGTGCTCGCCGCCCGGGAGCAGCACGGGGTGCACGGTGGCGGCCTGATCGTGGCCAACCCGCTCCCGGTCGACGAGCAGCTCGACCCGGCGCTGCACGACCGCACCCTCACCGAGGGGCTGGCACGGCTGGGCCGCGACGGCGTCACCGGCAAGGCGGTCACCCCGTTCCTGCTGGCCCACTTCCACTCGGCCACCGAGGGCGCCAGCCTGGCGGTCAACGTCCGGATCATCCTGCGCAACGCCGACCTGGCGGCGCGGATCGCGGTCGCGGCGGCCGGACACCCCGCCGCATGACCGCTCCCGGTCGGATCGTGGTGGTCGGCGACCTGATCACCGACGTGGTCGCCGTGCTGGCCGGAGCACTGGCCACCGGCTCGGACACCCCGGCGACCATCAAGGTCACCGGGGGTGGTCAGGCGGCCAACACCGCCGCCTGGATCGCCGCCCAGCACGCACCGGTGACGCTTGTCGGCGCGGTCGGCGACGACGGCGCCGGTCGGGACCGGGTGGCCGAGCTGGAACGGGCCGGGGTGGACTGCGCGGTCGAGGTGCATCCGCAGGCCACCACCGGGACGGTGATCGTGCTGGCCACCGCCGACGAGCGGACCATGGTCACCGAGCGGGGGGCGAACCTGCGGCTGAGCCCCGAGCACGTCGACCGGGCCCTGGCGGCGGTGCCCGACGCGACCCACCTGCACCTGTCCGCGTACTGCCTGCTGGATGCCGGGTCGCGACCGGCCGGGCTGCGCGCGTTGGCCGCCGCCCGCGAGCGTGGGCTGACCACCAGCGTCGACGCCGCCTCCGCCGCGCCGCTGCGGCGGATCGGCGCGGCGGCTTTCCTGTCCTGGGTACGCGACGTCGACCTGCTGTTGGTCAACGCGGACGAGGCGGGGGTGCTGGCCGGCGGGCTGGATCCGGCGGCCCAGGCGCGCGCGTTGTCGGCGGCGGCCCGTCGGGTGGTGGTCAAACGCGGCGGCGCGGGGGCGATCTGGGTGGACCGGCGGGCCACCGTCGGGGTGACCCCGTCGCTGCGGGTCGCCGTGGTGGACGTCACCGGGGCCGGGGACGCCTTCGCGGCCGGCCTGCTCACCGCCTGGATCACCGGCGCGACCCCGAGGGCCGCGTTGACCCGGGCCGCCGACCTGGGTGCCCTGGCGGTCTCGATGGTGGGTGCCCGGCCGGAGGCGACCGGCGGGTGACACCGGGCCGGAGGCGACCGGCGGGTGACAGTGCCGGCTACGCCCGCACCGGCTGGCCCCGTCAGGGTTCGGCGTCGATGATCCGGTGCGGGCGTTCCTCGGCGGTGAGGCTCATCGGCGGGGTCTCGTCGCGGTGGCGGGGCTGGAACCTGGTGGCGAGGCGGTGTTGCTCCTTGGGCGGCCGGTCGTTGGCGAGCAGCACCGCCAGCCAGGGGATGAGGATCATGCCCAGCGCCACCAGGGGCAGCCAGAGCCAGAGCAGCGGGGCCTTGGTGCCGACCAGGACCGCTCCGGCGATCACGCAGGCCACCCGGATGCCCATCATCAGCACGTACCGCTTCTGCCGGCTGGTGAGTTGGTCGTCCTGGCTGCGCGAGGCGTCGGTGATCAGAATCGGCTGGTACGCCTGACGCTTCACCATGGACCTCCTGAGGGGATTGCCCCCATCCTGTCACCGCACCACCTTGATCAGCGAAAATCGACGCATACCGGGATCGTGTTACGTGCGTGGTACGCTCCGGCGGTGGGCAGCCGGTTCAGCTTCACCGACGAGGCGTTGGCCAACCTGCGGGTCTACGACGTCACCCCCGGGGAAGTCTGGGAGGCGCTGCACAGCACCCGCCGGGTGATCCGGCATCTCGGTGAGGACCTGACGGTCGTCTACGCGGCGGGCGCTCGCGGCCGACGGCTGGCCATCCTGCTCGCCGAGGCCGACGGCACCGACCACGACTGGGACGTCCTCTCCGCCCGTGACCTGAGCGACGTCGAGGCCAAGCGCTACGACGAGGCCGTGCGGAGAACGCGCCGATGAGGAGGCGACGGCGATGAACCGTAACGAGGCCATCAAGCGATTCCACGGCGACGACGCGTTCGCCGACCTGATCGACGACAGCCCGCCGGTCGAGCTGCCCACCCCCGACACGGACGTGCCGATGGTCAGCCGCTCGGTACGCCTGCCGACGGACACCTACGAGCGGGTCCGGGCGGCGGCCGAGGCCCGGGGCATCGGGGTCACCACGCTGATGCGGCAGTGGATCGAGGCCGGCCTGGCCGACCTGGACGACTCGGCCACCGTCTCGCTGGCCGACGTACGCCGGGCGCTCGCCTCGCTGTCCCGCCCCACCGCCGCCTGACCTGCGGCGGACGCCCCCGCCCCACCGCCGGTCGACCCCGCGCCGACTGACGCAGCTGGTTCACAGGGCCGGCCGGGGCCGCTCCGGGGCGTGCCCGAGCGCCCGGCGGTAGTCGGCGACGGTGATCGCCGCCAGCACGGCGGCCGCCGCAGCCAGTGCCAGCACGGTGGCCGTCCGGGTCACGACGGGCACCAGCGCGGCCAGGGCGAGCACCCCGACGACCCGGGACCGGGAGACCCGCCCGAAAATCTCGTACTCGAAGCGGGCGCGGGCGACCAGGAAGATCGCCGGGCCGCCCATCATGAAGACCGCCCAGGACGGTTCGGTGGGCTGGTAAGGGTGCACGATCGCCAGCTCGTAGCCGACGGCCGTGGCCAGCACTCCGGCGACGATCACCAGGTGGGTCCAGCTCACCGACTCCCCCAGCCGGCCGGGCCGGTCGGCCACCCGGATCGCCTCGGAGAGCAGGTGACCCGCCCGGTGGAAGTAGATCCGCCAGAGCAGCACGGTGGTCACGAAGGACAGCAGGAAGGCCCCCGAGCTGGCCCCGGAAAAGCTGTACCCGCTGAAGGACAACCCGATGATGAGGATGTTCTCGCCGAGGGCGATCAGGAAGAACTGCTGGTAACGCTCGGCCAGGTGTTCCCCCAGCACCCCCCAGGTGGAGGTGCGGGTCGCGCCGAGCCTGGGCACCGGCCAACCGAACATCAACCCCGCGTAGTCGACGAGGACGGCCAACGACCAGCAGGCCAGCCGCCACGACCCGGTGAACACCGCGCCGAGCACCCAGGGCACCGCGCTCATCACCGCCCAGGCCACCACCCGCATGGTGACCAGGCGTCGTGGATGCCCCCGCAACGCCAGCGTGAGGAAGAGCGGTCGCCCCACCTGCACCGCCACGAACGCGAGGGCGAAGGCCAGCCCCCGGCTGTCGAAGGCCCGTGGGGTGGCGACCGCCATCACCATGCTGCCCAGCATCGAGTAGACCACCACGAACTGGATCTCCGGGCGCTCCGGTTCGTACCGGCTGGTGACCCAGGCGGTGAACGTCCAGACCGCCCAGAAGGCCAGAAAGATCACCAGGGTCTGGGTGATCTCGGCCAGCAGATCCTGACGGACGACGCTCAGGTCGTCGATGATCCGCTGGGAGACCCGGGTCAACGCGAAGACGAACACCAGGTCGAAGAAGAGCTCCAGGAAGGTGGTCCGGGGTGAGCTCAGCCCGCCGCGCAGCAGCGCCGCCCCCCGCTCGTCCGCCATCGTCCACCCGTCGCCGCTGTCGCGGATCTCAACGAGCCGACCCGGCTCCGGTTGCGTCAGCCCTTGTCCGCCTTCGCCGCCGCCTTCACCTGCTGCTTGTACTCGCGGACCCGACGCAGCGACTCCGCATCGGTGACGTCAGCGACCGACCGGTAGGTGTCCGGGTCGCCGTAGCCGCCGGCGGCCTCCCGCCAGCCGTCGGGGCGCACGTCGTACCGCTTGCCGAGCAGGGCGACGAAGATCTGCGCCTTCTGGGTGCCGAAGCCGGGCAGGTCGGCGATGCGGCGCAGCAGTTCCCGTCCGTCGTCGACGTCCGCCCAGAGCCGGCCGGCGTCGCCGGCGTACCGGTCGACCAGGATCCGGCACAGCTGCTGCACCCGGCCGGCCATCGCCTTCGGGAACCGGTGCAGCGCAGGCGGCCGGGCGAAGACCTCGACCAGTTCCTGCGGGTCGTAGCCGGCCAGCTCCCGGGCGTCCGGGTCGTGCCCCAGCCGTTGGGCGAGCACGTACGGCGAGGAGAACGCCTTCTCCATCGGCACCTGTTGGTCGAGCAGCATCCCGGTCAGCAGGGCCAGTGGGCTGCGCTCCAGCAGCCGGTTGGCCTCGCCGTCGATGGGCAGCGAGAGCGTCATGCCCCCATCCTGCCCGCCCCGGCCGCCCGCCCGGCCGACATCCGGTGCGGTCCGCCGCGCCGGGAGGCGTCCGGACGCACCGACGGCCCGGTGGACACGGGTGTCCACCGGGCCGTCGGTGCCGTGGGGCGTCAGTTCACGACGAAGAGCAGCCGGTTCGGCGAGCCCGAGCCGGGGCTGGTCACCACGTTCGGGGTGGCGCTGCCGGTCAGCGAGCTGGCGACCTGCGCCGGGGTGTACGAGGGGTTGGCCGACAGGACCAGGGCGGCGGCACCGGCGACGTGCGGGGACGCCATCGAGGTGCCACTGATCGAGTTGGTGGCGGTGTCGTTGGTGTTCCAGGACGAGGTGATGTTCGAGCCCGGCGCGAACAGGTCGACGCAGGTGCCGAAGTTGGAGTAGGAGGCCCGCGCGTCGGTGTTGGTGGTGGCGCCGACGGTGATCGCCGAGGCGACCCGTGCCGGGGAGGAGGTGCAGGCGTCGGCGCTGGAGTTGCCGGCCGCCAGCGCGTACGTGATGCCCGAGCTGATCGAGCTGGCCACCGCGTTGTCGATGGCGGTGCTGGCCCCGCCGCCGAGGCTCATGTTGGCCACCGCCGGCTTGACCGCGTTGGCGGTCACCCAGTTGATGCCGTTGACCACAGCGGTGGTGCTGCCGCGACCCCGGCAGTTGAGCACCTTCACCGCGACCAGCTGCACGCCCTTGGCCACACCGTACTTGGTGCCGCCGACGGTGCCCGCGACGTGGGTGCCGTGGCCGTTGCAGTCGGTGTTGTTGGAGTCGACCGCGTTGGTGCCCCAGGTGGCCCGGCCGCCGAAGTCGGTGTGGGTGGTCCGGATGCCGGTGTCGATGATGTACGCCCGCACGTTGGTGGCCGTGTTCGGGTAGGTGTAGCTGGAGTTCAGCGGCAGGTTGCGCTGGTCGATGCGGTCCAGACCCCAGGACGGCGGGTTGGTCTGGGTCGCCTGGACGGTCACCACCCGGTCCTGCTCGACGTAGGCCACCGACGGGTCGGCGGCGAGCCGGCGGGCCTGGCTGGCGCTCATCTTCGCGCTGAACCCGGTGAGGGCGGCGCTGTAGACGTCGGCGACGTTCCCGCCGTACCGCTTGGTGAGGCTGGCGGCGCGGTCCGGCACGGCGGTCCGGGCGGCCCGGCTGTTGGCGGTGCCGACGGCGTCGCCCTTCAACACGACCAGGTAGCTGCCGCTGATCGCGTCCGGGGAGGAGGCGTAGCGGATCTGTCCGGTGGGGGCGGCGAGGGCGGGGGCGCCAGCGGCGACGGAGAGGGCCGCGGCGGTGGCCGCGACGGCGACCGCGCGGAGCGCGTGACGCCGGGGGACGGACACGTCGGACATCGTCTGAACTCCCTACCGGGTACGACCGGGCAGGCAGGGGCCGCCCGAACGTCCCATCGACGGATGTTGGAGGGAATGCTAACGAGACATCGACGTACGTAACAGAGATAACGGCCGGGGGATTGAGGTGGCGTTATGGAAGTCAGCGGGTGCCCGCCACCGGTGCCCCCACGCCAGGCAGGATGACGTGGTGGACCGTGACGACATGCTGCTCTCCCCCGCCGGCGTCGAGGCGCTACGCGCCGCGCTCACCAGCGCCGACTTCACCGCCAACGGCATCGCCGGCCGACTCGGCCCGCAGGCCACCGGCGGGGTGGCCCGCAACGACTTCCGGGCCGCGCTGCGCGCCACCGAGGACCGCGACCCGCTGGGCACCCTGATCCGGGTGTTCATCTGCGACCAGACCGAACCGGAACCGGCGGTCGCCGCCGCGCTCGCCCCGCTCGACCTCGCCGACGCCGTCGCCGCCGGCCTCGTCGAGCCGTACGGTGACGGGCTGCGCGCCGGGGTCGACCTGGAACCCTACGGGGACGCCTGGTGGGTGCTCGCCGACGTACCGGCCAGCGCCCGCCCGGGTCGACCGCTGCACAGCGAACACGTGCTCGGCATCGGCGGGGCCACCCAGACCCTGATCGGCGCGACCGTCCGCCACCCGGTGGACACCGCACTGGACCTGGGCACCGGGTCCGGGGTGCAGGCCCTGCACCTGGCCACCCACGCCCGGCGGGTCACCGCCACCGACGTGTCGCAACGGGCGCTGCGCTTCGCCGCCACCACCGCCGCCCTCAACGGGCAGGACTGGGAACTGCTGCGCGGTGACCTGGTCGCCCCGGTGGCCGGCCGGCGGTTCGACCTGGTGGTCAGCAACCCGCCGTTCGTGGTCGGGCCGGGCACCACCACCCACGTCTACCGGGACTCCGGCCGGGTCGGCGACGCGATCGGCGCTGAACTGGCCGCCGCCGCGCCGGGCCTGCTCACCGAGGGCGGCACCATGCAGTACCTCGCCAACTGGGTGCACGTCGCCGGGGAGGACTGGGCGGAACGGGTGACCGGCTGGTTCGCCGGCACCGGCCTGGACGCCTGGGTGATCCAACGCGAGGTGGCCGACCCGATGGCGTACGTCCACCTGTGGCTGACCGACGTCGGCGAGGCGACCGACCCGCACCGGGCGGCAGCCTGGCTGGACTGGTTCGACGCGCACAAGGTCGAGTCGATCGGATTCGGCATCGTCTCGCTGCGCCGCAACGGTCACGAGGACCCGGTCGTCCGGGTGGAGGACCTGCGGCAGCGGGTCGAGCCACCCCTGGGCGACCAGGTCGCCGGCTGGTTCGACCGGCAGGACCTCCTACGTGCCCACGGTGCCGACGGCCTGCTCGACCTTCGCTACCGGGCGGCCCCGGGGCTGCAACTGCGCCAGGAGGCGACGATCGGCGACGAGGGCTGGGCGGTGGACCGGCAGGTCCTGACGATGCCGCACGGGCTGCGCTGGAGCGAGGAGATCGACCCGCTGGTGCTGGCCCTGGTCGGCGGCTGCGACGGACGGCTGCCGCTGCGCGACCAGCTCGCCCTGCTCGCCGCCGCGCACGACGTCACCCCCGACGAGCTGGCCGAGGCGGCCGGCCCGATCGTGGCGCGGCTGATCGAGCGGGGCCTCGTCGAACCGGTGACCAACTGATGCGCCCGGTCGAGCGAGGCATCCCGATGCGGGCGGTCGAACGGGGCATCCCGATGCGGGCGGTCGAACGGGGCATCGTCAAAGCGGTGACCAACTGATGCGCCCGGTCGAACGGGGCATCGTCAAAGCGGTGACCGGCTGATGCGGGCGGTGGTGCAGACGGTCGAACGGGCCAGCGTCACCGTCGACGGCGAGGTGGTCGGCGCGATCACCGACGGCCTGCTGGTGCTGCTGGGCATCACCCACACCGACACCCCCGAGTTGGCCCGGACGATGGCCCGCAAGGTGCACGAGCTGCGCATCCTCGACGACGAACGCAGCGCCGCCGACACCGGTGCCCCGATCCTGCTGGTCAGCCAGTTCACCCTCTACGGCGACACCCGCAAGGGCCGCCGCCCGAGCTGGCTCGCCGCCGCCCCCGCCGAGGTGGCCGAACCGCTGGTCACCGCCGTGGTCGAGGCGCTCCGCGCCCGGGGCGCGACGGTCGAGACGGGCCGCTTCCGCACCCACATGCTCGTCGAGAGCACCAACACCGGCCCCCGCACCCTCCTCCTGGACCTCTGACCCTGCCCCCTCCCTCCCTCCCATCCCCCTCCCCCACCCCACCCCAGCCCCCAGCCCCGGTGATCAAGAAGTTTGCGTCAAGTTCGATCTTCAAAGTGACGCCCCGGCTTACGGGGCAGACCTGCGGTGATCACCACGACGTCCGAGCCCTCGATGGCCTCGTAGCCCTCGCCGTTGGGGCCGGTGGT
>NZ_JBFAQU010000024.1:0-84915 GCF_040678915.1 Micromonospora sp. NPDC049257 | reverse complement strand
ACCGGGGTGCGTCGGGTCACCGACCGGGCGGGTGGTCTGGAGGGTGGGATCACCACGGGTGAGCCGGTGCGGGTGCGGGCGGCGATGAAGCCGATCTCGTCGTTGAACCGGGCGTTGGCCACGGTGGATGTGACCACGGGTGAGCCGGCGACGGCGATCAACCAACGGTCGGATGTGTGTGCGGTTCCTGCTGCGGCGGTGGTCGCGGAGGCGATGGTGGCGTTGGTCCTCGCCGAGGCCACCATGGAGAAGTTCGGCGGTGACTCGGTGGCTGAGATCCGCCGCAACCTTGCCGGCTACCTCGACGCGCTGATCATCCGGTGAGCGCCGGCTGCCAAGAAGGGCTGGCCCCGGTGAGGGCGAGGAGTGCAGCGCAGCGGAGCCCCGCAGTCGCGAACGGAAGGTCGGCACAGGTGAGGGCGAGGAGTGCAGCGCAGCGGAGCCCCGCAGTCGCGAACGAAAGGCTGGACCAGTGAGGGCGAGGAGTGCAGCGCAGCGGAGCCCCGCAGTCGCGAACGAAAGGCTGGACCAGTGACGAAGCCTGTCTGCGTGCTGGTCGGGGCGCCCGGCTCCGGCAAGAGCACCGTCGGCGCGGAGCTGGCCACCCTGCTCGGGGTGGCGTTCCGGGACACCGACACCGACATCGAGCAGATGGCCGGCAAGCCGATCCCGGAGATCTTCATCGACGAGGGCGAGGCGCACTTCCGGGCCCTGGAACGGGCCGCGGTGCTGGCGGCGCTGACGTCGCACGCCGGGGTGCTCGCCCTCGGCGGTGGGGCGATCCTCGCCGAGGATAACCGGGCCGCGTTGGTCGGGCACACCGTGGTGCACCTGTCGGTGGAGTTGCCCGACGCGGTGAAGCGGGTCGGGCTCGGTGCCGGCCGGCCGTTGCTGTCGGTGAATCCGCGCGCCACCCTCAAGCACCTGATGGACCAGCGTCGGCCGCTCTACGCGGAGGTCGCGACGGCGACGGTGGTGACCGACGGCCGCGCGCCGGAGGACCTCGCCGCCGAGGTCGTCGCCCTGCTCAAGCCCTGACCGGGCCCACCCGGCGACGCCGGTGCGGCCGGACGGCCGTCGACCCGTTCCGGCGGGGTTCGGGCCGCCAGGTCACCAGCAGGGCCAGCGCGAGCAGGATCTCGGCCAGGTCGCCGACGTAGTACATCAGGGTCGCCGCCGTCCGTAGTTGGTCGGCGGGGGCGTCGGCGTCGACCAGGCCGGCGTACATCAGCTGGGCCAGGGTGGCGTGGGCGGCGACGGACAGGCCCAGCACCACCAGGCGCACCGGCACGCCGGGGCGGTGCGTCCCGGGGTCGGGGCCGGCGATCGCCCAGGTGAAGGCGTACCCGCTGAGCAGGAAGTGCAGCAGGAGCAGCGGGTGCAGGCCGGGGTGGGTCAGGGTGGCCCGGTACAGCGGCGTCAGGTGCAACAGGTACAGGCCCCCGGCGGTGAGCAGCAGGCCGGTGACCGGGTGGGTGGCCACCGCCACGGCGGGATGCCGCAGCAGCCGCAGCGCGGCCCGGCCGGCCCGGGGGCGTACCGTCCGCAGGGCCAGCGTGCCTGGTGCGCCGAGCACCAGCCCGAGCGGCGCGAGCATCCCGACCAGCAGGTGCTGCCACATGTGCCCGACCAGGTCGTGGGCGGGCAGCAGCAGGGCCACCGCGAGCAGCGCAGCGCCCGCGCCGAAACTGGCGGTCCGCCAGTGGCTCCAACCGGCCCGCCCCGGGTCACGCTGGCGCAGGGCGGCGGCCAGATAACCCCAGAACACCATCGCCGGTACGAGCAGCAGCTGTCCGCCCCCGCCGTCGTGCGCCCCGGTCATCGCGGCCCGGCGCAGGTGTCCACGGCCGTGGCGCGACGCTGGACCGCCCAGCCGAGGGCCACCAGTGCCGCCCCGAGCAGCAGGAAGCCGACGTCCCAGGCGGTCTGGTGCGGACCACCGTGTACGTGGTGGATGCCGAGCAGATGGTGGTCGATCACCCCTTCGACCAGGTTGAACAGTCCCCACCCGACCAGTGCCCAGCCCCAGAGCATCCCGGAGCGCCACAGTCGGCCCCGGGACCGGGTGACCCGGGAGTGGAGCAGGGCCAGCCCGGTGAGCACCGCCACCCAGGTCACCACGTGGAACAGTCCGTCCCACAGGGTGTTCATCTGCAACCCGGGCACGGTGTCCACCGGATACGCCCTGATCCCGACGTTGTCGCTGCCGGTGCTGCTGAGCATGTGGTGCCACTGGAGCACCTGGTGCAGGACGATGCCGTCGACGAACCCGCCGAGGCCGACGCCGAGGATGACGGCCGGCAGCCGGATGTCCGCGCCGTCGATGGTGGTGCCGGCCATGGGTTCCTCCGCGTTCGGGTCGATCCCGTCCCCGGTGCCCGGGTTCTGTCGGGCTAAACGCCGGCCCTGCCGTGCGGTCACGCGGTGGGCCCGGCACGCGGTGGGCCCGGCACGCGGTGGGCCCGGCATCCGGCGGGTCCGGCATGCGACGAGGGTCCGGCATCCGGCGGGTCCGGCACCCGATGAGGGTCCGGTCGGGCGGCCGATGGTCCGATCTCCGGGCCGTGGTCGGTCGGCCACCTCCTCTCCCGGACCGCCACCAGGTGGACACCCGCCGTGTCGAAGCCGACGCTGGACTAGGCTCCCGGCGATGGACGAGGTGACCCGGATTCCGGTCGGCGGCGAACGGCCGTACGACGTACTGGTCGGGCGGGGCCTGCTGGCCGAGCTGCCCGCGTTGCTGCCCGACGCGACCCGGGCGGCGGTGCTGTACGCGCCGCCCCTACGGGCGTTGGCCGAGGAGATCGGCGAGCGGTTGGCCGGGGCGGGGGTCACCCCGCTGGCGATCGAGGTGCCCGACGCCGAGGCGGGCAAGCGGGTCGAGGTGGCCGCCGACTGCTGGGAGCAGCTCGGTGCGGCCGGCTTCACCCGTACCGACGCGGTGGTCGGGGTGGGCGGCGGTGCCGTGACCGACCTGGCCGGCTTCGTCGCGGCCTGCTGGCTGCGCGGAGTGCAATGGGTGCCGGTGGCGACGTCGCTGCTCGGCATGGTCGACGCCGCCGTCGGCGGTAAGACCGGAGTCAACACGGGGGCCGGCAAGAACCTGGTGGGGGCCTTCCACCCGCCGGTCGGGGTGCTGGCCGACCTGGGCACGTTGGACAGCCTCCCGGCGGCCGACCTGGCCGCCGGGCTGGCCGAGGTGGTCAAGTGTGGCTTCATCGCCGACCCGGCGATCCTGGACCTGGTCGAGGGGGACCCGGCCGCCGCCGTCGACCCGACCGGCCCGGTGGCCCGGGAGCTGATCGAGCGGGCGATCCGGGTCAAGGCCGACGTGGTCTCCGGTGACCTGCGCGAGTCGGGTGTCCGGGAGGTGCTCAACTACGGGCACACCCTGGCCCACGCGATCGAGAAGGTCGAGGGGTACCGCTGGCGGCACGGGCACGCGGTCTCCGTCGGCACCGTCTATGCCGGCACCCTGGCCCGGTTGGCCGGTCGGCTCGACGCGGCGACCGCCGAGCGGCACCGCAGCGTGCTGACCGCGCTGGATCTGCCGACCAGCTACCCGGCGGACGCCTGGCCGGACCTGCTGGCGGCGATGCGGGTGGACAAGAAGGCCCGGGGCAGTCGACTGCGGTTCGTGGTGCTCGACGGGCTGGCCCGGCCGGCGATCCTGGACGGCCCGGACGACGAGCTGCTGCACGCCGCCTACCGGGAGGTCAGCCGGTGACCACCGCCACCCCCCGGGTGTACGTGCTCAACGGGCCCAACCTGGGCCGGCTGGGCACCCGTCAGGTCGACGTGTACGGCGTTACCAGCTATGCCGACCTGGTGACGCTCTGCGTCGAGACGGGCCGCGAACTGGGGCTGGACGTGGTGGTCCGGCAGACCGACGCCGAGCACGAGCTGCTGGGCTGGCTGCACGGGGCGGCGGACGAGGGTGCGGCGGTGGTGCTCAACCCGGCGGCCTGGTCGCACTACTCGATCGCGGTGCGGGACGCCTGCGCGTTGCTGCGTGCGCCCCTGGTCGAGGTGCACATCTCCAACATCCACGCCCGGGAGGAGTTCCGGCACCACTCGGTGGTGTCGGCGGTGGCCACCGGCGTCATCTGTGGGCTCGGCGTGGACGGTTACCGGCTCGCGCTGCGGCACCTCGCCACCCGGCTCGGCGGGGCCGACTGACCCCCGCTTCCGTCACTGTGCGTGACGGTCGGGGTGGTCGGTGGCGGCGGGGCGGTCCCCGGCCGCCGGAACCGCCGCCGATTAGACGCAGCTAGTAGACTTGCCAGGTCTGTCCGCCAATTGATGATCAAGGCAGGAAATGGCATCCACCAACGACCTCAAGAACGGCCTGGTACTCAACCTCGACGGGGAGCTCTGGGCCGTCGTCGAGTTCCAGCACGTCAAGCCCGGTAAGGGTGGGGCGTTCGTCCGCACGACGCTGAAGAACGTGCTGTCCGGCAAGGTCGTCGACAAGACCTTCAACGCGGGCACCAAGGTCGAGACCGCCACCGTCGACAAGCGCACCATGCAATACCTCTACGCCGACGGCGAGGACTACGTCTTCATGGATCTGGAGACGTTCGACCAGATCACCGTCCCCGGCGGCACCGTCGGCGAGGCCGCCAACTACCTCCTCCCGGAGGCCGAGGCGACCGTCGCCACCCACGAGGGTGTGCCGCTCTACATCGAGCTGCCGACCAGCGTGGTGCTCCAGGTCACCTACACCGAGCCGGGTCTGCAGGGCGACCGGTCGACCGGCGGCAACAAGCCGGCCACCGTGGAGACCGGCGCGACCGTGCAGGTGCCGCTCTTCATCACCACCGACGAGAAGATCAAGGTCGACACCCGCGACGGCCGTTACCTCGGCCGGGCCTGATGGCCGAGGGCGCCAAGCAGCAGATGCCGGCGCGTCGCAAGGCGCGTAAGCGGGCGCTGGACGTGCTCTTCGAGGCGGACCTGCGGGACCGGCCTCCGGTCGAGGTGCTCGCCGGCTACGTCGAGCGGATCGAGAAACCGCGTCCCGAGCACCTGGACTACGCGGTCGGTCTGGTCGAGGGGGTCGCCGCGCACCTCGACCGGATCGACGAGGTGATCGCCAGCTACGCCGAGGGCTGGACCCTGGACCGGATGCCGGCGGTCGACCGCAACCTGGCCCGGATCGCCGTCTACGAGCTGCTCTACGTCGACGAGATCGACGACGCGGTGGCGATCAGCGAGGCGGTGGAGCTGGCCCGGCAGATGTCGACCGACGATTCGCCGCGCTTCCTCAACGGCATCCTCGGCCGGATCGCCGAGTACGCCACCCGCTGACCGGGTCGCGCGCGTGCCGCCCCACCAGGGCCGGTCCGCGCCGCCGGGGGCGGGAGACGGTGTGACAGAAGGGCCCGTGCCGGACGGCACGGGCCCTTCGACGTCAGCGACCGCGGATCAGGAGGCGAAGAACGCCCGCGGGTCGGCGACCAGCACACCGTGCTCGGTGAGCCGCTCGATCAGCCCGGACGGCGAGGCGTCGTAGACGATCGCCAGGGCGCGCAGGTCGTCGGCGCGGATGGAGAGCACCCGGCCGTTGTAGTCGCCCCGTTGCTGCTGGATCGCCCGGGCGTACCGGGCGACGTAGGCGAGGTCCTCGGAGGCCTCGTCGTAGAGCCGCTCCAGGTCCAGGACGATCTTGCTGGTGGGCTCGTGCCGTACGCCGCTGCCGTCGGGCAGCAGCTCCGAGACGGGTACGCGGTAGAAGTCGGCCAGCTCCGCCAGCCGGGACACGGTGACGGCCCGGTCGCCGCGCTCGTACGAGCCGACCACCACCGCCTTCCAGCGTCCGTTTGACTTCTCCTCCACCCCCTGCAGGGACAGGCCCTGCTGCTGGCGGATGGAGCGCAGGCGGGCGCCCAGCGACTTGGCGTATTCAGAGGGCATTCGGACACTCCCAGTGCTGTGCTTTGGGGTTCTCCCAGCGATCGCTACGGAGCGTGACGGTACGGGGATTGCGACACGTGGTCAAGTGCTCGTGACATTCCCATCGGAGATAGCGGGGGAGTTGTCCGGATTTCACCGTCCTGATCCAGGGATCAGTGGGTCGCGGTGAACCGCGAGGTGACCGCTGGTAACGTGGCCGCCAGCCCCGGTCGGGCCACCCTGACCCGACCGGACACCCCCGACATCCTTTAACGACCCGTCCCGTGAGGCGGGGAAGGAGGTCCGCCGTGGCCTGCCCACCGGCTGCCCATCCGTCGCCCGAGCGACAACCCTCGGTGAAGGTGATCCTCGCCAGCGCCGACGTCCAGCGCGTCGTCGACCGGATCGCCCACCAGATCCTGGAGAAGACCCAGGGCGCCGCCGACACCGTCCTGCTGGGAATCCCCACCCGGGGCGCCCCGCTCGCCCGACGGCTCGCCGCCCGGATCAGCACCTTCGAGGACGTCGACGTCCCGGTCGGGGTGCTCGACATCACTCTCTACCGCGACGACCTGCGTCGGCACGCCACCCGTGCGGTCGGCCCGACCCAACTGCCCCCGGGCGGCATCGACGGCAAGCGGGTCGTCCTCGTCGACGACGTGCTCTTCTCCGGCCGTACCGTCCGGGCCGCCCTCGACGCCCTCAACGACGTCGGCCGACCCGCCTCGGTGCAGCTCGCCGTGCTGGTCGACCGGGGCCACCGGGAACTGCCGATCCGCGCCGACTACGTCGGCAAGAACATCCCGACCGCGCTCGCCGAGAGCGTCAAGGTCACCCTCGTCGAGACCGACGGCGCCGACGAGGTCCGACTCTGCGGGGGGACCCGGTGAGCGCGCCGCGACGGCATCCGGCAGACGCGAACGAGAGGCGGCCCCGCCCGTGATCAGACACCTGCTCTCCGGGGCCGACCTGGACGCCGACACCGCGACCCAGATCCTCGACACCGCCGCCGAGATGGCCACCGTCGCCGGCCGCGAGGTCAAGAAGCTCCCGGCGCTGCGCGGCCGGACCGTGGTGAACCTCTTCTACGAGGACTCCACCCGGACCAGGATCTCGTTCGAGGCCGCCGCCAAGCGACTCAGCGCCGACGTGATCAACTTTTCCGCCAAGGGCTCCAGCGTCACCAAGGGCGAGAGCCTGAAGGACACCGCGCTGACCCTCCAGGCGATGGGGGCCGACGCGGTGGTCGTCCGGCACCCCGCCTCCGGGGCCCCGCACCGCCTGGCCAACTGGGTGGACGGGTCGGTGGTCAACGCCGGCGACGGCACCCACGAGCACCCCACCCAGGCGCTGCTCGACGCGTACACCATGCGGGCCCGGCTGGGTCGGCTCGCCGGCCTGCACGTGGCGATCGTCGGCGACGTCCTGCACTCCCGGGTGGCCCGCTCCAACGTCCTGCTGCTGAGCACCCTCGGCGCCAAGGTCACCCTGGTCGGTCCGCCGACGCTGATCCCGGTCGACTGGGCCGCCCGCGCCGGCGTCGGGTCCGTGGCGACCGACGCCGACCCCGGCACCGACGTCTGCTACGACCTCGACGCGGTGCTGCCCGGGGTGGACGTGGTGATGATGCTGCGGGTGCAGCGGGAGCGGATGAACGACTCCTACTTCCCGTCCGCCCGCGAGTACGCCCGCCGCTACGGGCTGGACGGGCCACGGATGCGCCGGCTGCCCGAACACGCGATCGTCATGCACCCCGGGCCGATGAACCGGGGGATGGAGATCACCCCCGAGGTCGCCGACTCACCCCGCTCCACCATCGTCGAACAGGTCGCCAACGGGGTCTCCGTGCGGATGGCCGTGCTCTACCTGCTGCTCGGAGGAAACAACCGGTGACCGCGTACCTGATCACGAACGTGAGCGTCGTCGGCGGCCCGCCGACCGACCTGCTGATCCGCGACGGCGTCGTCGCCGAGACCGGAGCCGGGCTGACCGACCCGGAGGCCGCCGTCATCGACGGCACCGGCCTGGTCGCCCTGCCCGGCCTGGTCGACCTGCACACCCACCTGCGCGAGCCCGGCCGGGAGGACGCCGAGACGGTCGACTCCGGCTCCCGGGCGGCGGCGCTGGGCGGCTACACCGCGGTCTGCGCGATGGCGAACACCTCGCCGGTCGCCGACACCGCGGGCGTGGTCGAGCAGGTCTGGCGGCTCGGCCGGCAGGCCGGGCTGGTCGACGTGCAGCCGATCGGCGCGGTCACCGTCGGGCTGGCCGGCGAGCGGCTCGCCGAACTGGGCGCGATGGCCGACTCGGCGGCCCGGGTGCGGATCTTCTCCGACGACGGGCACTGCGTCGCCGACCCCAAGCTGATGCGCCGGGCCCTGGAGTACGTCAAGGCGTTCGACGGGATCATCGCCCAGCACGCCGAGGAACCCCGGCTCACCGAGGGCGCGCAGATGCACGAGGGGGAGGTCTCCACCCGGCTCGGGCTGACCGGCTGGCCGGCCGTCGCCGAGGAGGCGATCATCGCCCGCGACGTGCTGCTCGCCGAGCATGTCGGCAGCCGGCTGCACGTCTGCCACGTCTCCACCGCCGGCAGCGTCGAGGTGCTGCGCCAGGCCAAGGCCCGGGGGGTACGGGTCACCGCCGAGGTCACCCCGCACCACCTGCTGCTCACCGACGAGGTGGTGGCCGGCCGGGGTGAGCAGGCCAGCCCCGGGCTCTCGCCCGACTGGAGCCCGACGGCCAGCTACGACCCGGTCTTCAAGGTCAACCCGCCGTTGCGGACGGGCACCGACGTCGCCGCGCTGCGCACCGCGCTCGCCGAGGGCGTCATCGACGTCGTCGCCACCGACCACGCCCCGCACGCGGTGGAGGACAAGGAGTGCGAGTGGGCGTACGCCCGGCCGGGCATGCTCGGTCTGGAGACGGCGCTGTCCATCGCCCTCGACGTGCTCGGCCCGCAGTGGGACCTGATCGCCGACCGGATGTCACGGACCCCGGCCCGGATCGCCGGACTCGACGGCCACGGCCTCGACCCGGCACCCGGGGTACCGGCCAACCTGACCCTGGTCGACCCGGCCGCCCGACGCGTGATCGAGCCCGCGGAGCTGGCCAGCCGCAGTCGCAACACCCCGTACGCCCGCATGACGCTGCCGGGTCGCATCGTGGCGACCTTCCTGCGCGGCGAGCCGACGGTCCTGGACGGAAAGGCTGTCAAGTGATCCGAGCGAGGAACGTAGCGGAGCGGAGTCCCGCAGTCCGGATCGGAGGTGGGCGCGTGATCCGAGCGAGGAACGTAGCGAAGCGGAGTCCCGCAGTCCGGATCGGAGGTGGGCGCGTGATCCGAGCGAGGAACGTAGCGGAGCGGAGTCCCGCAGTCCGGATCGGAGGTGACGTGTGATGGGTAGGCGCAGATCGGCGATCCTGGTCCTGGAGGACGGGCGCACCTTCCACGGTGAGGCGTACGGCAGTGTCGGGGAGACCTTCGGCGAGGCGGTCTTCAACACCGGGATGACCGGCTACCAGGAGACCCTGACCGACCCGTCCTACCACCGGCAGGTGGTGGTGCAGACCGCCCCGCACATCGGCAACACCGGCGTCAACGGCGAGGACGACGAGTCCGACCGGATCTGGGTCGCCGGGTACGTGGTGCGCGACCCGGCCAGGATCGGTTCCAACTGGCGGTCCACCGGCGGCCTGGAGGACCGGCTCGGCGTCGAAGGTGTGGTCGGCATCGCCGGGGTGGACACCCGGGCGCTCACCCGGCACCTGCGCGAACGTGGTGCGATGCGGGTCGGCATCTCCAGCGTCGAGGACGACCCGCGCGCCCTGCTGGAGCGGGTCCGGCAGTCCCCGCAGATGGTCGGCGCGGATCTCTCCGCCGAGGTGAGCACCGCCACCCCGTACGTGGTCGAGGCCGAGGGCGAGCACCGCTACACCGTCGCCGCGCTGGACCTGGGCATCAAGCGCAACGTGCCGCGGCGGTTGGCCGCCCGGGGGGTCACCACCCACGTGCTGCCCGCCAACTCCAGCATCGACGACCTGCTGGCCACCGGCGCGGACGCGGTCTTCTTCTCGCCCGGCCCGGGTGACCCGGCGACCGCCGACGGGCCGGTGACGCTGGCCCGGGAGGTGCTGAGCCGGCGGATCCCGCTGTTCGGCATCTGCTTCGGCAGCCAGATCCTCGGCCGGGCGCTCGGCTTCGGCACCTACAAGCTGGGCTACGGCCACCGGGGCATCAACCAGCCGGTGCTCGACCGGGCCACCGGCAAGGTCGAGGTGACCAGCCACAACCACGGCTTCGCGGTGGCCTGGCCGGGCCGCGAGCCCGGGGCGGCGGCCGGCGCGGTCGTCCCCGACGAGGTCATCGAGACCGAGTTCGGTGGCGTGCAGGTGTCGCACGTCTGCCTCAACGACAACGTCGTCGAGGGGCTGCGGGCCGTGGACGTGCCCGCCTTCACCGTCCAGTACCACCCGGAGGCGGCAGCCGGCCCGCACGACGCCGACTACCTCTTCGACCGCTTCGCCGAGCTGATCGAGGGCCGTGGCCCCGACGGGCAGCCCGGTGCGGGCCGGAACCACAGCGAGGGGCGCACGAATGCCTAAGCGCGACGATCTCAAGCACATCCTGGTGATCGGCTCCGGGCCGATCGTGATCGGTCAGGCCTGCGAGTTCGACTACTCCGGCACCCAGGCCTGCCGGGTGCTGCGCAGCGAGGGGATCCGGGTCAGCCTGGTCAACTCCAACCCGGCGACCATCATGACCGACCCGGAGTTCGCCGACGCCACCTACGTCGAGCCGATCACCCCGGAGTTCGTGGAGCTGGTCATCGCCAAGGAGCGCCCCGACGCGCTGCTGCCGACCCTGGGCGGGCAGACGGCGTTGAACACCGCGGTCGCCCTGCACGCGGCGGGCGTCCTCGACAAGTACGGCGTCGAGCTGATCGGCGCGAACATCGAGGCGATCAACCGGGGTGAGGACCGCCAGCTGTTCAAGGAGATCGTCGCCAAGGCCGGCGTACGGCTGGGGCTGGCCGACCCGGCCGGCCTGGTGCCCCGGTCGCGGGTCTGCCACTCGATGGACGAGGTCCGGGAGACCGTCGCGGAGCTGGGCCTGCCGGTGGTGATCCGGCCGTCGTTCACCATGGGCGGACTGGGTTCCGGCATGGCGCACACCGACGAGGACCTGACCCGCATCGCCGGGTCCGGCCTGGCCGCCAGCCCGGTGCACGAGGTGCTCATCGAGGAGAGCGTGCTCGGCTGGAAGGAGTACGAACTCGAGCTGATGCGCGACCGGCACGACAACGTGGTGGTGGTCTGCTCGATCGAGAACATCGACCCGATGGGCGTGCACACCGGCGACAGCGTCACCGTCGCCCCGGCGATGACGCTCACCGACCGGGAGTACCAGAACCTGCGTGACCTGGGCATCGCGGTGCTGCGCGAGGTCGGGGTGGACACCGGCGGCTGCAACATCCAGTTCGCGGTCAACCCGGCCGACGGCCGGATCGTGGTGATCGAGATGAACCCCCGGGTGTCCCGGTCGTCGGCGCTGGCGTCGAAGGCCACCGGCTTCCCGATCGCCAAGATCGCCGCGAAGCTGGCCATCGGCTACACCCTCGACGAGATCCCCAACGACATCACGTTGAAGACGCCGGCGGCGTTCGAGCCGACGCTGGACTACGTGGTGGTGAAGATCCCCCGGTTCGCGTTCGAGAAGTTCCCCGGCGCGGACCCGGAGCTGACCACCACGATGAAGTCGGTCGGCGAGGCGATGAGCCTGGGCCGTAACTTCACCGAGGCGCTCAACAAGGCGATGCGCTCGATGGAAACCAAGGCGTCGGGTTTCTGGACCACCCCGGACCCGCAGGGGGCGACGCGGGAGAACACCCTCGCCGCGCTGGGGACGCCGCACGACGGGCGGCTCTACACCGTCGAGCGGGCGCTGCGGCTGGGCGCGTCGGTCGCCGAGGTCGCGGCGGCGTCCGGCGGTATCGACCCGTGGTTCCTGGACCAGATCGTCAGCCTGGTCGAGCTGCGGACCGAGATCGTGGCCGCCCCGGTGCTCGACGCCGACCTGCTGCGCCGGGCCAAGCGGGCCGGGTTGTCCGACCGGCAGCTCGCCGCGCTGCGCCCGGAGCTGGCCGCCGAGGACGGCGTGCGCACCCTGCGGCACCGGCTCGACGTGCGCCCGGTCTACAAGACGGTGGACACCTGCGCCGCCGAGTTCGAGGCGACCACCCCCTACCACTACTCGACGTACGACGAGGAGACCGAGGTCGCCCCGTCGGACCGGCCGAAGGTGCTGATCCTCGGGTCGGGGCCGAACCGGATCGGGCAGGGCATCGAGTTCGACTACTCCTGCGTGCACGCCGTCCAGGCGCTGCGTGCCGCCCCGCTGCCCGGCCCGGACGGGTCCGGTGCCGGATCGGGTTCCGGCGGTGGGTCCGGCTCCGGCGGTGGGTCCGGTGCCGGCGGCTACGAGACCGTCATGGTCAACTGCAACCCGGAGACGGTGTCCACCGACTACGACACCGCCGACCGGCTCTACTTCGAGCCGCTGACCTTCGAGGACGTGCTGGAGGTGTGGCACGCCGAGGACTCCTCCGGGAAGGCGGCCGGCGGCCCCGGCGTGGTCGGGGTGGTCGTGCAGCTCGGCGGGCAGACCCCGCTGGGGCTGGCGCAGCGGCTAAAGGACGCCGGGGTGCCGGTGGTCGGCACCTCCCCGGAGTCGATCCACCTGGCCGAGGAGCGCGGCGCGTTCGGCCTGGTGCTGGCCCGGGCCGGCCTGCGTGCCCCGGCACACGGCATGGCCACCTCGTACGACGAGGCGAAGGCGATCGCCGACGAGATCGGCTACCCGGTGCTGGTGCGCCCGTCGTACGTGCTCGGCGGGCGGGGCATGGAGATCGTCTACGACGATGCCACGCTGCGCGACTACATCGGGCGGGCCACCGACATCTCCCCGGACCACCCGGTGCTGGTCGACCGGTTCCTCGACGACGCCATCGAGATCGACGTGGACGCGCTCTGCGACGCCGACGGTGAGGTCTACCTGGGCGGCGTGATGGAGCACATCGAGGAGGCCGGCATCCACTCCGGCGACTCGTCGTGCGCGCTGCCGCCGATCACGCTGGCCGGTTCGCACCTGACCGAGGTACGCCGCTACACCGAGGCGATTGCCCGGGGGGTGGGGGTACGCGGCCTGCTCAACGTCCAGTACGCCCTCAAGGACGACATGCTCTACGTGTTGGAGGCGAACCCGCGGGCCTCGCGTACCGTCCCGTTCGTCTCCAAGGCCACCGCCGTGCCGTTGGCGAAGGCGGCGGCCCGGATCGCCCTCGGCGCGACCATCGCCGAGCTGCGCGCCGAGGGGCTGCTCCCGGCGACCGGCGACGGTGGGGTGCTGCCGCCCGACGCCCCGATCGCGGTCAAGGAGGCGGTGCTGCCGTTCAAGCGGTTCCGCACCCCGGCCGGCAAGGGTGTCGACTCGTTGCTCGGCCCGGAGATGAAGTCCACCGGCGAGGTGATGGGCATCGACACCAGCTTCGGGCACGCCTTCGCCAAGAGCCAGTCCGCCGCGTACGGCTCGCTGCCGACCACCGGGAGGATCTTCGTCTCGGTGGCCAACCGGGACAAGCGGGCCATGATCTTCCCGGTCAAGCGGCTGGCCGACCTGGGCTTCGAGATCGTCGCCACCACGGGTACCGCCGAGCTGCTGCGCCGGCACGGCATCGCCTGTGAGCAGATCCGCAAGCACTACCAGGCGGGCGAGGGCGCGGACGCGGTGTCGATGATCCTCGCCGGTGACGTGGCCCTGGTGGTGAACACCCCGCAGGGCTCCGGCGCGAGCGCCCGCTCGGACGGCTACGAGATCCGTAGCGCCGCCGTCACGGCCGACATCCCGTGCATCACCACCGTGCCGGGGGTGGCGGCGGCGGTGATGGGCATCGAGGCCCGCATCCGGGGCGACATGCGGGTACGCCCCCTCCAGGAACTCCACGCCGCCCTCCGGGCCGCCCAATGACCCCCCACCCCCCGCTCGCCCCGCGCTCCCCGCTCGGTCCGCGCTCCCCGCTCAGGCCGGTGATCAAGAGGTTTCGGTCACCGGACGGCGGTTGTGGTGACGCAAACCTCTTGATCACCGACGAGGGCGTCACCGACGAGGGCGTCACCCATGAGGGCTCCGGCCGAGGGGGCGTCACCGACGAGGGTGCCGGCCGGGGGAGTGTCGGTTGGGGGGCCGGGGCGTGGTGATGTTCGAGAAGGGGGTCCGGAGGGCGCTGTTCCGGATCGGGGGCGGGGACGCCGAGGCGGCGCACGAGTGGACGTTGCGGCGGTTGGCGACCCTGTCGCGGCGGCCGGCGGCGCTGGCCCTGCTGCGGGCCCGCAACCTGCACCGGGCGCCCCGGACGGTGTTCGGGGTGGAGTTCCCCAACCCGGTGGGCCTGGCGGCGGGGATGGACAAGAACGGGGTGGCCCTGCCGGCCTGGCCGGCGCTGGGGTTCGGCTTCGTCGAGGTGGGCACGGTCACCGCGCACGCCCAGCCGGGCAATCCCCGGCCCCGGCTGTTCCGGCTGCCCGACAGCGCGGCGGTGATCAACCGGATGGGCTTCAACAACGCCGGCGCGCAGGCTCTGGCCGACCGGCTGGCCGCGCTGCCCCGCCCGCTCGGGGTGCCGCTGGGCATTTCGCTCGGCAAGTCCAAGGTGACCCCGCTGGACGAGGCGGTCGAGGACTACCTCGCCTCCTACCGGGCGTTGCGGGGGCACGGTGACTACTTCGCGGTCAACGTCTCCTCCCCGAACACCCCGGGTTTGCGGTCGTTGCAGGACAAGGCACACCTGGATGCCCTGCTGACCGCCCTGGTGGGGGAGAAGCCCGTCCTGGTGAAGATCGCCCCGGACCTCACCGAGCCGGCCGTGGCCGAGCTGTTGGAGGTCTGCCTGGCCCGGGGTGCGGCCGGCGTGATCGCCACCAACACCACCCTGGGCCGGGCCGGTCTCGCCCCCGCCGACGCGGAACGTGGCGCGCAGGCCGGCGGCCTGTCCGGTCGTCCGCTGACCGGACGGGCCCGGGAGATGGTCGCCTTCGTCCACCGGGAGACCGGCGGTCGGCTCCCGGTGATCGGCGTCGGTGGCATCCTCGACCCGGACGACGCGGCCCGGATGTTCGACGCCGGTGCCAGTCTGGTCCAGCTCTACACCGGTTTCATCTACCGGGGCCCGGCTCTGGTCCGGGCCGCCGCCCGCGTCTCGACCGGGTCCGGGGTGCCGACGGGTGATCCGGCGGTGAGCGGCCGGTGATCCGGCGGGCGCGTCCGGTGTATCCGGTCGTGCCCGCCGTGGTGCCGCCCGGGAGCCGATCCGACCCCGGCCGGGCCGCCGCGCACCGCCACGGGCGCGGCGCGTGACACCCGCGCGGGTCGCCGCCGCCGCAGCCCTGCGGCGGTCCGGGGGCGTCGCTGTCCCTGTCGCCGCGCAGCCGGGGCGGGGCGTGGCCGTCGGGGCCACCGTGCGGCAGGTCCAGACCCGCCGCCGTCGCCGTCAGGGCAGCAGAGCAGCGCAGGCCGCCGGTGGTGCGGCGGCTGACGAGGGTACGGAGGAACGCGCGTGACGCCCGAGCAGATCCTGGCCGTCGACCGGGCCCGTGTCTGGCACCCGTACGCGGCGCTGCCGCCGGCTCACCCGCCCTATGTGGTGCACAGCGCCGAGGGTGTCCGGCTGCGGCTGGCCGACGGCCGGGAACTGGTCGACGGGATGTCGTCGTGGTGGGCGGCGATCCACGGTTACCGGCATCCGGTGCTGGACGCGGCGGTCACCGACCAGCTCGGCCGGATGAGTCACGTGATGTTCGGCGGGCTCACCCACGAGCCGGCGGTCCGGCTGGCCGAGACGCTCGTCGAGTTGGCCCCGGACGGCCTGGAACACGTCTTCCTGGCCGACTCGGGCTCGGTGTCGGTCGAGGTGGCGATCAAGATGTGCCTGCAGTACCAGCGGGCCACCGGCCGGCCGCAGCGCCGTCGGCTGGCCACCTGGCGGGGCGGTTATCACGGGGACACCTTCCACCCGATGAGTGTGTGCGACCCCGAGGGCGGGATGCACCACCTGTGGGGCGACGTGCTGCCCCGGCAGGTCTTCGCCTCGGTGCCGCCCGGTGGCTTCGCCGACCCGCCCGACCCGGCGTACGTGACGGCGCTGACCGACGCGGTCGCCCGGCACGCCGACGAGTTGGCTGCGGTGATCGTCGAGCCGGTGGTGCAGGGGGCCGGCGGGATGCGCTTCCACCACCCGGGGTACCTGCGGGTGTTGCGCGAGGTGACCCGGGCGCACGGGGTGCTGCTGATCTTCGACGAGATCGCCACCGGGTTCGGCCGGACCGGGCGGATGTTCGCCGCCGACCACGCCGGGGTGACCCCGGACGTGCTCTGCGTGGGCAAGGCGCTCACCGGGGGCTACCTGACCCTCGCGGCGGCGCTGTGCACGCCGGAGGTGGCCTGGGGGATCTCCGCCGACGGGGTGTTGGCACACGGCCCCACGTTCATGGGCAACCCGTTGGCGTGTGCGGTCGCCAACGCCTCCCTGGGGCTGTTGCGGGCCGGTGACTGGGTCGCCGGGGTGGCCCGGGTGGGTGCGGGGCTGCGGGCCGGCCTGGAGCCGTTGCGCGGGACGCCAGGGGTGGTGGACGTGCGGGTGTTGGGTGCGATCGGCGTGGTGCAGTTGGACCACGAGGTGGACGTGGCGGCGGCGACGGCCGCTGCGGTGGCCCGGGGCGTGTGGCTGCGCCCCTTCCGCGACCTGGTCTACGCCATGCCGCCGTATGTGACCGGGGAGGACGACGTGGCCCGGATCGCGGCCGGGATGACCGCTGCGGTGGCGGCCGGCTGACCGGCCGCCCGGGGCCGACGCCGCGGTGGCGACCGCCGCTCGCGGTGAACGCAGGAGCAGACGAGAGGAGCATCGATGGAGACCTTCGGATTTCGATTGCACCGGGCGGTGGCGGAGCGTGGGCCGCTGTGCGTGGGCATCGACCCGCATCCCGGGCTGCTGGCCCGCTGGGGGCTGCCGGACGACGTCGACGGCTTGGAGCGGTTCGCCCGGACCGTCGCGGAAGCGCTCGGTGACCGGGTTGCGGTGATCAAGCCTCAGTCGGCCTTCTTCGAGCGATTCGGGAGCCGCGGAGTGGCGATTCTTGAGTCAACTATCCGACAGTTGCGCGAAGCTGGCGCGCTCGTTCTCCTCGACGTCAAGCGTGGCGACATCGGTTCGACCGTCGCCGCGTACGCCTCCGCGTACCTTGATCCATCCAGCCCGCTGTATGTCGACGCGGTCACCGCGAGCCCCTACCTGGGAGTAGGTTCGCTGGCCCCGATGTTCGAGTCGGCCGTCGCGCACGGTGGCGGAGTGTTCGTGTTAGCGCTCACCTCCAACCCCGAGGGGGCTCAGGTGCAGCGTGCCGTCACGGCCGGTGGGC
Source organism: Micromonospora sp. NPDC049257 (assembly GCF_040678915.1). Taxonomy (NCBI): domain Bacteria; kingdom Bacillati; phylum Actinomycetota; class Actinomycetes; order Micromonosporales; family Micromonosporaceae; genus Micromonospora; species Micromonospora sp. NPDC049257. The sequence continues at coordinate 67,548 of NZ_JBFAQU010000024.1, read as the reverse complement.
GGACGGTCGCGCAGCTTGTTATCGATGAGATTTCGCAGCTCAACAGGGGTGCGGAACCGCTCGGCAGCATCGGGTTGGTGGTCGGCGCGACCATCGGCGACACCGGTCACGACCTGTCCCGGGTCAATGGCCCACTGCTCGCGCCGGGGCTCGGCGCCCAGGGTGCGACGGCCGCCGACCTACCCACCGTGTTCGGTTCGAACCTGTCCGCAGTGCTGCCGTCGTACTCCCGGGAGGTGCTCAACGCGGGCCCGGACGCCGACGCGTTGCGGGCCGCCGCGGACCGGGCGGTGGCCGACTGCCGGCACATCCTGGCTGCCCGACACTGACTGACGGCTCGGTCACTTTACGTTGATCATCGCGCGTCCACGTTGCCGAAAGCTCCGCCGAACGCTAGTTTTCCCCGCGCTGGGAACCACGGACCCCTTTGGTTTTCAGCGACACCACGTTTCACAGAGCGACGGTGCGTTCCGCCCGTCGCGATAGGGACCTGAGGAGAACTGGTGCCGCTCCCGTCACTGACCCCCGAGCAGCGCGCTGCCGCGCTGGAAAAGGCCGCGGAGATCCGCAAGGCCCGTGCTGAGCTGAAGGAGCAGCTCAAGCAGGGCAAGACCACCCTGGCCGCCGTCCTTGCGCGAGCCGAGTCCGACGACGTCGTCGGCAAGCTCAAGGTGTCGGCCGTGCTGCAGGCGATGCCGGGTATCGGAAAGATCCGGGCCACCCAGATCATGGAGAAGCTCAAGATCGCCGACAGCCGCCGTCTGCGTGGTCTGGGCGAGCAGCAGCGTAAGGCGCTGCTTGGAGAGTTCGCCGCCAACTGATCGCCGCAGCAGGTAGAAACAAGCGGTGAGCACGGTTGACGAGGCGTGCCCGGCGGCGCGGCTCACCGTCCTGACCGGACCTTCGGGTGCCGGTCGGGGCGGTGTGGTCGGAGCGGTCCGGGCACGTTCTCCCGCCGTGTGGGTGCCGGTCCCGGTGACCACCCGGGCACGTCGCCCCGGCGAGTCCGACGGCGTCGACCGGCTCTTCCGGGAGCCGGCCGAGTTCGATCGGATGATCGCCGCGGGCGAATTGCTGGAGTGGTCCCGGGCCGGGCCGTACCGGCGGGGCACCCCGCGTGCCCCGCTGATCGACCGACTGACCCGGGGGTGGCCGGTGCTGCTCCCGTTGGACCCGCCCGGGGCGCTCGTGGTGACCGAAGCCCTGCCATCGGCCCGGCTGGTGCTGCTGCTCCCGCCCGGACACCGCGCGGACCCGGCCCTGGCGGCCCTCGTCGAGCGCACCGTCCACCACGACCACACCGAGCGTGCTGCCGCTGAGCTGGTAAGCTTGCTCGGTTCGTCCTAATCTGGCTCCCGTCCGACCGCAGACCGTGTTCGAGCGACCAGCAGTGTTCGAGTGACCAGCCGCGGTCGAGCGACCAGCCGCGTCCGCGCGGCGAGCGACCAGCCGCGTCCGCGCGGACACCTTTCAGACGCAGAGGTATTTCGTGGGATCCATCGCCAACCCCGAGGGCATCACCAACCCGCCGATCGACGAGCTGCTCGAGAAGACCACCTCGAAGTACGCGCTGGTGATCTTCGCTGCCAAGCGTGCGCGTCAGGTCAACGCCTACTACAGCCAGCTCGGTGAGGGCCTGCTCGAGTACGTCGGCCCGCTCGTGGAGACCACCCCGCAGGAGAAGCCGCTCTCCATCGCCATGCGCGAGATCAACGCGGGCCTGCTCACCGCCGAGCCGACCGACCAGCCGTAACCCCCGTACCCCCGATGTCCGCCGAGATCGTGCTCGGAGTCGGCGGTGGCATCGCCGCCTACAAGGCGTGTGAGCTGCTGCGGCTCTTCACGGAGTCGGGTCACCGGGTCCGGGTCGTGCCGACCGCGTCGGCGCTCCGCTTCGTCGGGGCGCCGACCTGGGCGGCGCTGTCCGGCCAGCCGGTCGCCGACGACGTCTGGGCCGAGGTGCACGAGGTCCCGCACGTCCGGCTCGGCCAGCGGGCCGACCTGGTGGTGGTCGCGCCGGCCACGGCGGACCTGCTCGCCCGGGCCGCCCACGGCCTCGCCGACGACCTGCTCACCAACACCCTGCTCACCGCCCGCTGCCCGGTGGTGCTCGCCCCGGCGATGCACACCGAGATGTGGGAACACCCGGCCACCGTCGCCAACGTGGCCACCCTGCGGTCCCGGGGGGTGCGGGTGATCGAGCCCGCCGTGGGCCGGCTCACCGGGGCGGACAGCGGCAAGGGCCGGCTGCCCGACCCGGCCGAGATCTTCGCGGTCGCCCGCCGGGCCCTCGCCCGGGGCGTCGACGCCCCCGCCGACCTGGCCGGTCGACACCTGGTGGTCACCGCCGGCGGCACCCGGGAGCCCCTCGACCCGGTCCGCTTCCTCGGCAACCGTTCCTCCGGCAAGCAGGGGTACGCCTTCGCCCGCGCGGCCGTCGCCCGGGGCGCCCGGGTCACCCTGATCGCCGCCAACGTCGCCCTGCCCGATCCGGCCGGGGTCGACCTGGTCCGGGTGGGCACCACCGAGGAGTTGCGCACGGCGACGCTGACCGCCGCCGTCGACGCCGACGCGGTGGTGATGGCGGCGGCGCCGGCCGACTTCCGCCCGGCGACGTACGCACCCGGCAAGATCAAGAAGTCGGACGACGGCAGTACGCCGACCATCGCCCTCGTCACCAACCCGGACATCGCCGCGGAGCTGGGTCGAACCCGTCGTCCGGAGCAGGTGCTGGTGGTGTTCGCCGCCGAGACCGGTGACGCCGAGGCCAACGGCCGGGCCAAACTCGCCCGCAAACGCGCCGACCTCGTCGTCGTCAACGAGGTCGGCGTCGACAAGGTCTTCGGGGCCGAGACCAACGCGGCCACCGTGATCGGTGCCGACGGCGCCGTGCACCGCCTGCCTGAGCAGGCCAAGGAGGATCTGGCCGACCGCGTCTGGGACCTCGTGCTCGCCCGGTGGCCCGCCCGGTCCTGAACGGTGGATGCCGACTCGCCGGGTCGTGAGCGGTACGTGAGGGTGACTAGACTGCTGCGCAACGATTATCTAAAGAGCTTAGGAGTGCCGTGACACGCCGCCTCTTCACGTCCGAATCGGTCACGGAAGGCCACCCGGACAAGATCGCCGACCAGATCAGCGACGGGATCCTCGACGCCCTGCTGACCCAGGACCCGCACAGCCGGGTGGCGGTCGAGACCCTGATCACCACCGGTCAGGTCCACGTCGCCGGTGAGGTGACCACCAAGGCCTACGCCGACATCCCGACCATCGTCCGCGAGACGATCCTCGGTATCGGCTACGACTCGTCGAAGAAGGGCTTCGACGGCGCCTCCTGCGGCGTCAGCGTCTCCATCGGCGCCCAGTCGCCCGACATCGCGCAGGGCGTCGACAACGCCTTCGAGCTGCGCACCGGGGCCTCGGAAAGCGCGCTGGACGCGCAGGGCGCCGGCGACCAGGGCATGATGTTCGGCTTCGCCTGCTCCGAGACGCCGGAGCTGATGCCCCTGCCGATCGCGCTGGCACACCGGCTGGCCCAGCGGCTGTCCGCGGTGCGCAAGGACGGGACCATCCCCTACCTGCGGCCGGACGGCAAGACCCAGGTCACCATCGAGTACGAGGGGCTGCGTCCGGTCCGGCTGAACACCGTCGTGGTGTCCAGCCAGCACGCCGCCGACATCTCGCTGGACTCGCTGCTCACCCCGGACGTGCGCGACCACGTCATCGCCCCGGAGCTGCAGAACCTGGGCCTGGACACCGAGGGCTACCGGCTGCTGGTCAACCCGACCGGCCGGTTCGAGATCGGTGGCCCGATGGGTGACGCCGGCCTGACCGGTCGGAAGATCATCGTCGACACCTACGGCGGGTACGCCCGGCACGGTGGTGGCGCGTTCTCCGGCAAGGACCCGTCCAAGGTGGACCGCTCGGCCGCGTACGCGATGCGTTGGGTGGCCAAGAACGTCGTCGCCGCCGGCCTGGCCGAGCGCTGTGAGGCGCAGGTCGCGTACGCGATCGGCAAGGCCCACCCGGTCAGCCTCTTCATCGAGACCTTCGGCACCGAGACGGTGCCGGTGGCCGCGATCGAGAAGGCGGTCGGTGAGGTCTTCGACCTGCGGCCGGCCGCCATCATCCGGGACCTCAACCTGCTCCGCCCGATCTACCGGCAGACCGCCGCCTACGGCCACTTCGGCCGGGAGCTGCCGGAGCTGAGCTGGGAGAGCACCGACCGGGCCGCCGACCTGAAGTCGGTAGCGGGCGCCTGACCGGCACCACGCCCAGCGACCGGCGACCCGCGGACGGGTCGCCGGTCGCGCGGGTTTGCGTGGACGTCCCGCTGCCGCACCTCGACCGGCCCTTCGACTATCTGGTCCCCGCCGGCCTGGCCGCCGACGCGGTCCCCGGGGTGCGGGTCAAGGTGCGCTTCGCCGGTCAGCTGGTCGACGGGTGGCTGCTGGAGCGGGTCGACGCCTCGGCGCACGGCGGCAGGTTGGCCTACCTGGAGAAGGTGGTCTCCGCGGAGCCGGTGCTGGCCGCCGAGGTGGCCCGGCTGGCCCGGGCGGTCGCCGACCGGTACGCCGGCAACCTCGCCGACGTGCTCCGGCTGGCCGTGCCGCCCCGGCACGCCCGGGTCGAGAAGGAACCCCACACCGCCCCCGAGCCGCCTGTCTCCGATCCGACAGTCGCCGATCCGACAGTTCCCGTTCCGGGCGGCGGCCCGGCGGCGCGGCGGCGGGCGGTACCCGACCCGCGCGGGTGGCGGGAATACCCGGCCGGCCCGGCCTACCTGACGGCGCTCGCCGACGGGCGGGCCCCCCGGGCCGTGTGGTCGGCGCTGGCCGGGGAGGACTGGGCGGCCCGGTACGCCGACGCGGTCGCCGCCACCCTCGCCGGTGGCCGGGGCGCCCTGGTGGTGGTCGCCGACGCCCGGGACCTCGACCGGCTCGACGCGGCGTTGACCGCGCTGCTCGGCCCGGGGCGGCACGTGACCCTCTCCGCCGCGCTCGGCCCGGCCCGCCGCTACCGGGCCTTCCTGGCCGTCCGGCGGGGCGACGTGCCGGTGGTGATCGGCACCCGGGCCGCCATGTTCGCCCCCGTCGACCGGCTGGGTCTGGTGGCGATCTGGGACGACGGCGACGACCTGCACGCCGAGCCGCGCGCCCCCTACCCGCATGCCCGGGAGGTGCTGCTCACCCGGGCCCGGCTCGGCGAGGCCGCCGCTCTGGTCGGTGGCTGGACCCGGACCGCCGAGGGGCAGCTGCTGGTGGAGACCGGGTGGGCCCGTGAGGTGGTGGCGGACCGGGCGACCCTGCGGGCGCGTACCCCGGCGATCGCCCCGACCGGGGACGACCCGCAGCTGGCCCGCGACCCGGGCGCGGCGACGGCCCGGCTGCCCAGCCTGGCCTGGACCACCGCCCGGGACACCCTGCGCGCGGACGCGCCGGTGCTGGTCCAGGTGCCCCGCCGGGGCTACCTGCCGTCGGTCTCCTGCGCCGACTGCCGGACCCCGGCGCGCTGCCCGCACTGCGCCGGTCCGCTGGCGTTGCGCGCCGCCGACGCCCCGCCGGCCTGCCGGTGGTGCGGCCGGGTCGCCGCCGCGTACGCCTGCCCGCAGTGCGGGGGGCGGCGGCTGCGGGCGGCGGTCACCGGGGCCCGGCGGACCGCCGAGGAGCTGGGCCGGGCCTTTCCCGGGGTGCCGGTGCGCACCTCGGGCCGCGACGAGGTGCTGACCGACGTCCCGGCCGGCGCGAGCCTGGTCGTCGCCACCCCCGGCGCCGAGCCGGTGGCCGAGGGTGGGTACGGCGCGGTCCTGCTGCTGGACTCCTGGGCCCTGCTCACCCGGGCCGATCTGCGGGCCGGCGAGGAGACGCTGCGCCGGTGGCTGTCCGCCGCCGCCCTGGCCCGGCCCGCCCCGGCCGGTGGCAAGGTGGTGGTGGTCGCCGACGGCGCGCTCGCCCCGGTGCAGGCGTTGCTGCGGTGGGACCCGGGCTGGTTCGCCGCCCGGGAGCTGGCCGAGCGTCGGGAGCTGGGTTTCCCCCCGGCGGTGAAGATGGCCAGCGTCACCGGCGGCGCGGAGGCGGTGGCCGACCTGCTGGCGCAGGCCCGGCTGCCCGACGGGGCGGAGGTGCTCGGCCCGGTCCCGGCCGATCAGGACCGGGAGCGGATGCTGGTCCGGGTGCCCCGGTCCCGGGCCGCCGCGCTGGCCGAGGCGCTGCACACCGCCGCCGGGGTACGCAGCGCCCGCCGGGCCGCCGACCCGGTCCGCCTCCAGGTCGACCCGCTCAGCCTTTTCTGAGTCACCAGTCAGCTTTGGAGTGCACCTGGCCAGTCGTCCGTCGCACACCGCGTGCGGCGGGAGGCGATGGGCCGCGTGATAGCATCGCCCGTCATACCCGGGCGCACGATGGCGCGACGAAGGCGCAAACGCGTCGGGCCGACGCCGGATCGATGAAGTCAAGCAGCCGGTGAGCAGGGGTGGGTCAGTCGTGACCGTTCGTCAGTCGATCGTCTTCAACGGTGACCTCGGCAGCGGCAAGAGCACCGTCTCCGTCGAGATCGCCCAGCGGTTGGGCCTGCGCCGGGTCAGCGTCGGTGACCTCTACCGGCAGATGGCGCAGGAGCGGCAGATGACCGCCCTCCAGCTCAACCTGCACGCCGAGCTGGACCAGGCCGTCGACGGCTACGTCGACCAGCTCCAACGCGACATCGCCGCCTCCGGCGAGTCGCTGGTGATGGACTCCCGGCTGGCCTGGCACTTCTTCACCCACGCGCTCAAGGTCCACATGATCACCGAGCCGGCCGAGGCGGCCCGCCGGGTGCTGCTGCGCCCCTCCGGCCCGGCGGAGAGCTACACCTCGCTGGACGAGGCGGAGGCCAAGCTGCGCGAACGCAGCGAGAGCGAGCGCAACCGGTTCATCCTGCGTTACGGCGTCGACAAGGCCCGGCTGCGCAACTACGACCTGGTCTGCGACACGACCCGCGCCTCCGCCGAGGAGGTCATCACCCACATCGTCGACGTGTACGAGGGCCGCCTCGGTGCCGACGTGCTGCGTGACGCCCCGCCGCTGCTGCTGCTGGACCCGGCCCGGGTCTACCCGACCGAGGACGTCGCCACCCTGCGCGGGCTCGACGGGTCCGAGTTCGTCGGCGGGCTGGCGGCGGCCGGCGACGAGGCGCTCGAACCGCTGCGGATCGGCTTCACCGGCGAGTACTTCTTCGTCGTCGACGGGCACCGCCGGCTCAGCGCCGCCCTGCGCAACGGGTTCTCCCTGGTGCCGGCGCAACTGGTCGCCGAGGTGGACGAGCCGGTCGTCGGGCAGACCAGCGCCGTCGACTACTTCGCCGCCCACGTGCGCCCGAGCCTCGTGCACGACTGGGAGGCCGCCCACGGCACCCGGCTCCCGCTGCCCGCGCACGCCCTGCTCGGCGACCACGCGGTGCTGGCCGGCGAACCGGGCGCCAACGCCTGACGCCGGCGTCAGCGGCACCATCCCGACCCGTCGCGGTACGCCGGCCGACACCACCTCGGCACTCCGTAGACTGGTACGGCACCACGCCGTCCAACGAAGGAGCCACCCCGCGTGACCGTCCAGCCCATCCGTCTGTTCGGGGACCCGGTGCTGCGCACGCCGGCCGATCCGGTCGTCGACTTCGACGTCGAGCTGCGTAGGCTCATCGCCGACCTCACCGACACGATGCGTGACCGTGGCGGCGCCGGGCTGGCCGCCCCCCAGCTCGGGGTGGGCCTGCGGGTCTTCACCTTCGAGGTGGACGACGTGCTCGGCCACCTGGTCAACCCGGTGCTGGAGTTCCCCGACACCGAGGAGCAGGACGGCCCGGAGGGCTGTCTGTCCATCCCCGGGCTCTACTTCGACACCAAGCGCCGGCAGAACGTCGTCGCCAAGGGCTACAACGGCTACGGCGACCCGTTGCAGATCGTCGGCACCGGGCTGATGGCGCGCTGTGTCCAGCACGAGACCGACCACCTCGACGGGGTGCTCTTCCTCGACCGGTTGGACCCCGCCGGGCGCAAGGAGGCGATGAAGGCGATCCGCCAGGCCGACTGGTACGACGACGCCGCCCCACCCACCGTCAAGGTCAGCCCGCACGCCGCCGGTGGCCCCTTCGGTCTGGGCCGGTGACCCGCCGATGCGTCTGATCTTCGCCGGCACCCCGGCGGTCGCCGTCCCCGCCCTGGCCGCCGTGCACGCCTCCGGGCACGACCTGGTGGCCGTGGTGACCCGCCCCGACGCCCCCGCCGGACGGGGCCGGGGGGTGCTCCGCTCACCCGTCGGCGCCTGGGCCGACGAGCACGGCGTCGAGGTGCTCACCCCCGCCCGGCCCCGGGAGCCCGAGTTCCTCGACCGGCTCGGCGCGCTGGCACCCGACTGCGTGCCGGTCGTCGCGTACGGCGCGCTGGTGCCCCCGGCGGCGCTGGAGATCCCCCGGTTCGGCTGGATCAACCTGCACTTCTCGCTGCTGCCCGCGTGGCGGGGCGCGGCACCCGTGCAGCACGCGGTGCTGCACGGCGACGAGCTGACCGGGGCCAGCGTCTTCCAGCTGGAACAGGGGCTGGACACCGGCCCGGTCTACGGCACCCTCACCGACGAGATCCGCCCCACCGACACCTCCGGCGACCTGCTGGAGCGGCTCGCCCACTCCGGCGCCGGGCTGCTGGTGGCCGTCCTGGACGCGATCGAGGCGGGCACCGCCCGGGCCGAACCGCAGCCCGCCGACGGGGTGTCGCTGGCCCCGAAACTGACCGTGGACGACGCCCGGGTGCGCTGGACCGACCCCGCCTTCGCGGTGGACCGTCGGATCCGCGCCTGCACCCCGGCCCCCGGCCCGTGGACGACCTTCCGGGGCGAGCGGGTCAAGCTCGGCCCGGTCACCCCGGTCGGCAACGGCCCCGAACTGAAGCCTGGAGAACTGCTGGTGGAGAAGTCCCGCGTGCTGGCCGGCACGGCGACCGTACCCGTTCAACTCGGTGAGGTGCGCGCAGCCGGCAAGCGGGCGATGCCGGCGGCCGACTGGGCGCGCGGCGTGCGGGCCGGTGCCGGGGAGGAACTCGCGTGACCGGGCCGACGCAACGACCCGAGCGCCCTGTCGACGGCGGGCGACGTGAGCAACGCGGCGACGACCGGCGACCTGATCGGCCGAGTGGCGGCTTCCGGGGGGACCGCACCGCCCGTACCGGCGGCTGGGGTGGCCGGGACGACACGCGGGGCGGGCGGCCGGGCCGCCCGGTCCGCCCGGCCGTGGACCTGCCCCGGTACGCGGCGTACCAGGCGGTCGCGGCGGTGCACCGCGACGACGCGTACGCCAACCTGGTGTTGCCGGTGATCCTGCGCGAGCAGGGACTGACCGGTCGGGACGCCGCCTTCGCCACCGAGCTGACCTACGGCACGCTGCGTCAGCTCGGCACCCTGGACACCATCCTCACCGCCGCGGCCGGCCGGGACGTCGAGCGGATCGACCCGCCGGTGCGTGACGCGCTGCGGCTCGGGGCCTACCAGCTGCTGCACACCCGGGTGCCGGCGCACGCCGCCGTGTCGTCCACGGTCGACCTGGTCCGCACCGTGGGGGAGGGGGCCACCGGGTTCGCCAACGCGGTGCTGCGCGAGGTGGCCGGCCAGGACCTCGACGCCTGGGTGACCAAGCTCGCTCCGTCCCCGACGGCCGACCCGATCGGCCACCTGGCCGTGACCTACAGCCACCCGCAGTGGATCGTGCGGGCCTTCGCCGACGCCCTCGACGGTGACCTGGGTGAGGTCACCCGGCTGCTGATCGAGGACAACGAGCGCCCGCCGGTGCACCTGTGTGCCCGTCCCGGCCGGGCCGACCCGGTCGAGCTGGCCGACGAGGTCGGCGGCGCTCCGGGCGCGTTCTCCCCGTACGCGGTCTACCTGGCCGGTGGGGCCCCCGGTGACCTGCCGGCGCTGGCCGACGGTCGGGCCCACGTGCAGGACGAGGGCTCCCAGTTGGTGGCGAACGCGCTGGCGGCGGGCCCGCTGGACGGCCCCGACGGGCGCTGGCTGGATCTGTGCGCCGGCCCCGGCGGCAAGGCCGGGCTGCTCGGTGCGCTCGCCGCGCAGCGGGGCGCCCGGGTGACCGCGGTCGAGGTGTCCGAGCACCGGGCCCGGCTGGTCGAACAGGCCACCCGGGGGTTGCCGGTGAACGTGCTGCACACCGACGGGCGCACCGTCGGGGCGGACCCGAAACTGCCGGAGGGGCACTTCGACCGGGTGCTGGTCGACGCCCCGTGCACCGGGTTGGGTTCGCTGCGTCGTCGGCCGGAGTCGCGCTGGCGGCGGCAGCCGTCGGACCTGCCTCCGTTGACCCGGTTGCAGCGGGAGCTGCTCGCCGCCGCGCTGCGGGCGACCCGCCCGGGTGGTCTGGTCGCCTATGTGACCTGTTCCCCGCACACCGTGGAGACGCACGTGACGGTCACCGAGGCCGCCCGTCGCGCCGGGGTGCCGGCGGACTTCGTGGACGCCCGTACCCTGCTCCCGTCCGGCATGCCCGGCCTGGGCGACGGCCCCACCGTCCAACTCTGGCCCCACCGCCACGGCACCGACGCCATGTTCCTGGCCGTCCTCCGCCGCAACTAACCCACCCCAAACCCCACCCCCACCCACCCTCACCACCCCCGCCTGACCTCGGTGATCAAGAGGTTTACGTCACCCGCCAGCGCGATCCTGACGTAAACCTCTTGATCAACTCGGGTGGGGGAGGGGGGTGGGGGGTGGGGGGGTGGGGTTAGGTGATGGGGAGGCCTTTGGGGCCGGCGCCGCGCATCGAGCGGGTCAGTTTGCGGTCGTCGCTCCAGAGGAAGCAGCGGATGCCGCGGTCGCCCTCCTCCCACTCCCGCTGCGACGGCGGATAGAAGATCGACCCGGCCCGGTACGGCAACTCGCTGTTGTTGGGGACCTCGGCGAAACCGGCGATCAGCGCCATGCACCGCCGGTGCACCCGCTGGTTGGCGCGACTGAAATCGGCCCAGCTCAGGTCGCTGCGTTCCAGGTAGACGCCGACGAACTCGGCGCGGTGCGGCTCGGAGCACAGCACCGGGGCCATGTAGTTGAGGTTGTTGCCGATCAGCTTGGGATCGAAGCAGCGGTGGCTGAGCGGGTTGTCACCGACCATCGCCCCGCGCAGGCTGCCGACCCGGTTGACCGGCCGGGTGTTGTCGATGCTGTCGGTCTCGCTGAGGTCGCACCGGAACCAGCGGGCCCCGCTGTTCCACGCCGAGTTGGACGGCAGCGCGATGTTCATCGTGAGCCGGGCCGAGTGCCAGTCACCGCCGAGCACGGCCCGGGCCCGCTGGTCGCACTCGGTGCGGGCGGGACGCAGCGCGGCGGAGCCCGGCTCGGGCCGCTCGCCCCGGGTCACCGCGCCGGTGAAGGTACCGACGTGGACGGCCTCGGCCAGGTGGCTGCGCGCACAGTCCACCGTCTCGTAGGTGCCGGCCTGCACGACGGGGGTGATCCGGGGCAGGCAGGCGTCGGTGGCGGGCACGAACGACTGGGCCACCGGGAGCACCGGCCAGTCGTCGAGCAGGTCGCCGTCGGCGCTGTGCTGCGACACGCAGCCGCTGAGTGACACCGTCACCGCGCCGGCCACCGCCACCGCCACGAACCACCGTCGCATCGTTCGCCCTTCCCGCGCCATGACGGTCCGTCGCCGTGCCCCATGTGGCGTCACCCGTCGACGGGCGAGCAGCATACGTGACCATCCCTGATGGAGTGTCGTCATTTCGGTGCCGTTCGGCCAGTCGCCACCGGCCATTCGTCCCGCACTCCCGCCGAAGGGAGCCGATGCTGCACCGTGGGTCACGCCTGGATCACAGGGCGTCGCTCATGGTGCCGTGCTGTCCGCGGCGGATGGCCGCGTTCGTACACTTGCCCTGTGACCGTACCGCCGTCGATCATCGCGCCCAGCATCCTCGCCGCCGATTTCGCCCGCCTCGCCGATGAAGTCCGCGCCGTCGAGGACGCCGCGGACTGGCTGCACGTCGACGTGATGGACAACCACTTCGTGCCCAACCTGACCATCGGCCTGCCCGTGGTACAGAGCCTGCGGGCGGTGACCCGGCTCCCCTTCGACGTGCACCTCATGATCACCGACCCGCGGCGGTGGGCCCCCGGGTACGCCGACGCCGGCGCGTACAACGTCACCTTCCACGCCGAGGCGTGCGACGACCCGGTGGCCCTGGCCAAGGACCTGCGCTCGGCCGGCGCCAGGGCCGGGCTGGCCATCGACCGGGACACCCCGATCGAGCCGTACCTCGACCTGCTGCCCAGCTTCGACACCCTGCTGATCATGACGATCAAGGCCGGTTTCGGCGGGCAACGGTTCATCCCGCAGCTGCTCGACAAGGTGCGGGTGGCCCGGCGGCACGTCGACAGCGGCCACCTGGAGCTGCGCATCGAGGTCGACGGCGGGATCGCCGCCGACACCATCGAGCAGGCCGCGGCGGCCGGCGCGGACGCCTTCGTGGCCGGCACCGCCGTGTACGGGGCGGCCGACCCGGCCGAGGCGGTCCGCCGCCTGCGCGGGCTCGCGGAGCGCGCTGCCCCCGGGGCCTGAGGTGGAACCCGCAGGCGACCGTCCCGACGTGATCCTGGTCGTCGACGACGACGAGGACATCGCCCGCTTCGTCGAGTTCAACCTGCGGCTGCACGGCTTCGAGGTGCTGCATGCCGGTGACGGTCAGGAGGCCCTCGACATGGTCGAGCGGCACCGGCCGGACCTGGCCGTGGTGGACCTGATGATGCCGCGCATCGACGGCCTGGAACTGACCCGGAGACTGCGGGCCAACCCGATCACCTCGGCGCTGCCGGTGATCATGTTGACCGCCAAGGGCATGACCGTGGACAAGGTGCACGGGCTCAGCGCCGGTGCCGACGACTATCTGGTGAAACCGTTCGACACCGCCGAGCTGGTGGCCCGGGTCAGTTCCACGCTGCGCCGCAACAAGGAGTTCCGCGAGGTCTCCCCGCTGACCGGCCTGCCCGGCAACAGCCGCATCCGCCGGGAGATCAGCGACCGGGTCCGCAGCGGCGTCGACTACGCCGTCGGCTACATCGACATCGACCGGTTCAAGAGCGTCAACGACCGGTACGGCTTCGTCCGGGGCGACGAGTTCATCTCCGCGCTGGCCCGCAGCCTGCACCGGGCGGTGGTGGCGATCGGGCTGCCGCCGGCCTTCCTCGGTCACGTCGGCGGCGACGACTTCGTGATCGTCTGCGCCCCCGAGCAGATCCGCCCGCTGACCTCCCGGGCCGTGGTCGACTTCGAGAAGTCCGCCGACACCCTCTACGACCCGACGGACCGGGAGCGCGGCTTCGTCGAGCTGAAGGACCGCCGGGGCAACATCCGGCGGGCCGCCCTGGTCACGCTGTCGATCGGCGTTTCGCTCTCGGACGCCCGCAAACGCTTCACCGACCCCCTGGACGCGATCGCCGTGGCCAGTGAGATGAAAACGGTCGCCAAGAGCCAACCGGGGTCATACGTCGCGGTGGACCGCCGCCGCGCCGACGGGGTGTGAAGTAGCACGCTGGAGGTGGCGGACCTCCCGGGGTGACGTGTAAGACTTCGCATGTACCCACCACGCGCTGGCGGGGCTCGGTGAAATTCCGAACCGGCGGTGATCCACGTAACAGTGGTAAGCCCGCGACCCGGACGGCTGTGCCGCCCGGTGGACCTGGTGAGAATCCGGGGCCGACGGTGGGGGAGCGGTCCGTCCGCACCCCCGACAGTCCGGATGGGAGACAGCGCGCGGGCGGGGCGGGCCTGCGCGGGCGTCATCCGGCCGCGCGTGGGCTCCCCCGGGGGCGGCCCTGCCGTTCCCGGTTCCGCCGCCGCCTGCCCGTTCCTCCCGTACCGCCCGCGCGCGGACCGGCGAGGGAGAGGGCAGGGCATGGGCGGCGTCTCTGTGGACGAGGCGATGCGTCGTGCCATCGAGCTGGGTGCCCGGGGCCTCGGCACCACCAGCCCCAACCCGGTCGTCGGCTGTGTGCTGCTCGACGCGGACGGCACGGTCGTCGGGGAGGGCTTCCATGCCTACACCGGCGGGCCGCACGCCGAGATCGTCGCGCTCGCCCAGGCCGGTGAGCGGGCCCGGGGCGGCACCGCCGTGGTCACCCTGGAACCCTGCGACCACACCGGTCGTACCGGCCCGTGCAGTCACGCGCTGATCCGCGCCGGCATCGCCCGGGTCGTCGTCGCCGTGCCCGACCCCAACCCGGTCGCCTCGGGTGGTGCCGCCACCCTGCGCGCCGCCGGGGTGCGGGTCGAGTTCGGGGTACGCGCCGACGAGGCCGAGGCCGGCAACGTCGCCTGGCTGACCTCGATGCGGCGCGGCTGGCCGTACCTCATCTGGAAGTACGCCGCCACCCTCGACGGCCGGTCGGCGGCGGTCGACGGCAGCAGCATGTGGATCACCTCCGAGGCCGCCCGGATGGACGTGCACGCGCTGCGCGGCACCGTGGACGCGGTGATCGCCGGGGTCGGCACCGTGCTCACCGACGATCCCCGGCTGACCGCCCGTAACCTGCGCGACGGCACCCTGGCCATCCGGCAGCCGCTGCGGGTGGTGGTGGACAGCGCGGGGCGTACCCCGGCCGACGCCCGGGTCCGCGACGGTGCCGCCCGCACCTGGATCGCCACCGTCGCGGAGGTCGGGGCCGGCCCGGACGGCCGGGTCGACCTGCCGGCCCTGCTGGCCGAACTGCACCACCGGGGGGTACGCGCCGCGCTGCTGGAGGGCGGCCCCCGGCTGGCCGGGGCGTTCCTCGCCGCCGGCCTGGTCGACCGGGTCGTCGGTTACGTCGCGCCGAAGCTGCTCGGGGGTGGCCCCACCGCATTGATCGACGCCGGTGTGACGACCATCGCCGACGCCATCGATCTGGAACTCACCGACGTTACCCGGGTCGGATCCGACCTGCGGATCACCGCGCTGCCCCGGAAGAGGGAGGCCTGACATGTTCACCGGCATCGTCGAGGAGTTGGGCGAGGTCGTCCGGATCGCCGACACGGGGGGTGACTCGGCGCTGGTCGCGATCCGCGGCCCGCTGGTCACCTCCGACGCCCGGCACGGCGACTCCATCGCGGTCAACGGGGTCTGCCTGACCGTGGTCGAGGTCGACGGCGGGGTGTTCACCGCCGACGTGATGGGGGAGACCCTGCGGCGTTCGGCGCTCGGCGGGCTGCACCCCGGTGACCCGGTCAACCTGGAGCGGGCCGCCGCGTTGAACAGTCGGCTCGGCGGACACCTGGTGCAGGGCCACGTCGACGGGGTCGGCGAGGTGCTCTCCCGGGAGCCGGCCGCGCAGTGGGAGACCCTGCGGTTCCGGCTCCCCGCCGCCCTGGCCCGGTACGTGGTGGAGAAGGGCTCGATCACCGTCGACGGGGTGTCGCTGACCGTGGCGGCGGTGGGCGACGACTGGTTCACCGTCGGGCTGATCCCCACCACCCTCAAGCTCACCACGCTCGGCGGTCGGGGCGTCGGTGCCCCGGTCAACCTGGAGGTGGACGTGTTGGCCAAGTACGTCGAACGTCTCCTCGGCACCCGCCTGCCCGGCGACGGCGCACCGCCGTCCGCAGGCCCCCACGGGCCGGTGGCCGGGAACGCCGGTGGCCCGGTGCTCCCGTCGGTCGGCGGGGGTGCGCGGTGACCGGCCCGATAGGTTGGCTGCTCGACGCCCAGGTGCAGGTCGTCGGTTCCCCGGTGCTCGTCCGGGAGATCGTCGGCAACGCCTTCGGGCTGGTCTCGGCGCTGCTCGGGTTGCGCCGGCTGGTCTGGGCCTGGCCGGTCGGCATGATCGGCAACGGGTTGCTGTTCACGGTCTTCCTCGGCGGCGTGTTCGCCACCCCGCAGGCGCACGACCTCTACGGCCAGGCCGGCCGGCAGGTCTTCTTCTTCGCGGTCAGCGTCTACGGCTGGTGGCGCTGGTCGAGCAACCGCCGCCAGGGTGGGGACGCCCCGGCGGTCACCCCCCGCTGGGCCACCGGCCGGGAACGGCTGGGCCTGCTGCTCGCCGCCGTCGTCGGCACCGCGCTGGGCTATCCGCTGCTGGCCGCGCTCGGCTCCTGGGGGCCGCTGCCGGACGCCTGGATCCTCACCGGCAGCCTGCTGGCCACCTACGGGATGGCCCGGGGCTGGGTGGAGTTCTGGCTGGTCTGGATCGCCGTGGACGCGGTCGGCGTACCGCTGCTGCTGCGCGGCGGTTTCTATCCCTCGGCGGCGATGTACCTGGTCTACGGCGCACTCTGCGGCTGGGGCTTCGCCGCCTGGTGGCGCACCTCGCGGGCCGCCCGTACGGCGTCCGCGCCGATCCCGCCCACCTACTCGGAGGTCGTGGCATGAGCACGCACGGTGTCACCTTTGCCCGCATCGAGGAGGCGGTGGCCGACATCGCCGCCGGCCGGCCCGTCGTGGTGGTCGACGACGAGGACCGGGAGAACGAGGGCGACCTGATCTTCGCCGCCGAGCTGGCCACCCCGGAGCTGCTCGCCTTCATGGTCCGCTGGACCTCCGGTTACGTCTGCGTACCGCTGACCGAGGCGGAGTGCGACCGGTTGGACCTGCCGCCGATGCACCACACCAACCAGGACCGGCGCGGCACCGCGTACACGGTGACCGTGGACGCCCGGGAGGGGGTCAGCACCGGCATCTCCGCAGCCGACCGGGCGCACACCATCCGGCTGCTCGCCGACCCCGGCACCGACCCGACGGATTTGGCCCGCCCCGGCCACGTGGTGCCGCTGCGCGCCCGTGCCGGCGGGGTGCTGCGCCGACCCGGGCACACCGAGGCGGCGGTCGACCTGACCCGGCTGGCCGGGCTGCGGCCCGCCGGGGTGCTCTGCGAGCTGGTCAACGACGACGGCACCATGATGCGGCTGCCGGATCTGGAAAAGTTCTGCGTCGAGCACTCGCTCACCCTGGTCACCATCGCCGACCTGGTCGCCTACCGGCGGCGGCACGAGAAGCAGGTCGAGCAGGTCGCCGAGGCCCGGATGCCCACCCCGTACGGGGTGTTCCGGGCGCTGGGCTACCGGGCCGAACACGACCCGGCCGAACACGTCGCGCTGGTCTTCGGCGAGTTGGGCGAGGGCGACGACGTGCTGGTCCGGGTGCACTCCGAGTGTCTCACCGGGGACGTCTTCGGGTCGCTGCGCTGCGACTGCGGGCCGCAGTTGCAGGCGTCGCTGGCCCGGGTCGTCCGGGAGGGGCGGGGCGTGGTGCTCTATGTGCGCGGCCACGAGGGGCGGGGCATCGGTCTGCTGCACAAACTCCAGGCGTACCAGCTCCAGGACCAGGGCCGCGACACCGTGGACGCGAACCTCGACCTGGGGTTGCCCGCCGACGCCCGGGACTACGGCACCGGCGCGCAGATCCTCTACGACCTGGGCGTGCGGTCGATGCGGCTGCTCACCAACAACCCGGCCAAGCGTGCCGGCCTGGAGGGGTACGGGCTGACCGTCACCGGCCGGGAGGGGCTGCCGGTCCGGCCGCACCCGGAGAACGTCCGCTACCTGCGGACCAAGCGGGACCGGATGGGCCATCTGTTGGACGAGCTGGACGAGGTGACCGAGGCCCCGATGGGCCGGCCGGTCCCCGGCGACGAGATCGGAGCATGACCATGGCGGGTTTCGGTGAACCGGGAGTGACCCCGGTGGACGCCACCGGGTTGACGGTCGGGGTGGTGGCCGCGCGTTGGCACGGCGAGCTGACCGACCACATGCTCGACCGGGCGGTGGCCGCCGCGCAGGCGTGCGGTGCGCGGGCCGTGACGGCCCGGGTGGCCGGCTCGGTGGAGCTGCCGGTGGTGGCGCAGGCCCTGGCCCGGCGCTGCGACGTGGTGGTGGCCCTGGGCGTGGTGGTGCGCGGTGCGACCGCCCACTTCGACTACGTCTGCCGGTCGGTGACCGACGGGCTGACCCGGGTCGCCCTGGACGAAGGCAAGCCGGTGGCGCACGGGGTGCTGACCGTGGAGACCCTCGACCAGGCCCGGGACCGGGCCGGGCTGCCCGGCTCGGCCGAGGACAAGGGCTGGTCGGCCACCGTCGCCGCCCTCGACGCCGCCCTGGCGATTCGTACCGCCACCACCAACCCCCACCGCGTCGGCTTCGCCCACTGACCACCCGCTGCCCGCCGGTGAGTTGCGCACCATTGACGCGGGACACGCCCCGCACATCCATCGACCGGCCGAGTTCCACGCCGCAGTACGGGCGTTCCTGGACCGCACCCTCGGCTGATCCCGGGTCCCGCTGTCGCGCTGGTCGGGAAGGGCCCCTTCCTATACGGAAGGCGCTGGTGAGGGGCCCTTCCTTACAGGCGGCCGGCGTCGATGATCCGCTTGAGGAACTGGCGGGTCCTCGGGTGGGTCGGCTCACCGAGCACCTGGGCGGGTGGCCCGGCCTCGACCACCCGACCGGCGTCGAGGAAACAGACCTGGTCGGCGACCTCCCGGGCGAAGCCCATCTCGTGGGTGGCCAGCACCATGGTCATCCCGGCGGACTTCAGGTCCCGGATCATCGCCAGCACCTCCCCGACCAGCTCCGGGTCGAGCGCCGAGGTGACCTCGTCGAGCAGCATCAGCCGGGGCGAGTTGGCCAGCGCCCGGACGATCGCCACCCGCTGCTGCTGGCCGCCGGAGAGCCGGTCCGGGTAGGCGTCGGCCTTCCCGCCCAGGCCCACCCGGTCGAGCAGTTCCCGGGCCTGCGCCTCGGCCTCGGCCCGCTCCCGCCGGTGCACCCGGCGCGGCGCGAGGGTGACGTTGTCCAGCACGCTCAGGTGCGGAAACAGGTTGTACGACTGGAAGACCATGCCGATGCGCCGGCGGACCCGGTCGGGGTCGACCCGGGGGTCGGAGATCTCCACGCCGTCCAGCTCGATGGTCCCGTCGTCCAGCTCCTCCAGCAGGTTGACGCAGCGCAGCAGGGTCGACTTGCCCGACCCGGACGCGCCGATCAGGGCGACCACCTGGTGTTCCTCGACGGTCAGGTCGAGCCCGTCGAGGACCACCTGACCGCCGAACTCCTTGCGCAGCCCCCGGCAGGTCAGCACGGCCATCTCAGCCTCCGGACTGGCGTCGGGCCGAGCGCAGCGTCACCCAGTCGGTGACCGCGATCAGCGGGATGGCGAGCAGCACGAACAGCACCCCGGCCAGGATGTAGGGGGTGTAGTTGAAGGTCTGCGCGGTGGCGATCTGCGCCGCCCGGACGGCGTCGATCGGGCCGGCCAGGGAGACCAGGCCGACGTCCTTCTGCAACGCCACCACGTCGTTGAGCAGCGGCGGCGCGACCCGTCGGACGGCCTGCGGCAGCACCACGTGCCGCATGGTCTGCCGGTAGGTCAGCCCCAGCGAGCGGGCCGCCGCGAGCTGGCTCGGGTGGACCGACTCGATGCCGGCCCGGAACACCTCCGCCAGGTAACCGCCGTAGGTGAGCACCAGCGCCAGCCCGCCGAGCACCAGCACCGGGGGCATCCCCTGCAACCGCAGGCCGGGCACGCCGAGGGTGAGCACGTACAGCACGATGATCAGCGGCAGACCCCGGAAGGTGTACGTGTAGCCCGCCGCGAGCGCGCGGACCGGGAAGAAGACCGGCCCGCGCAGGGTCCGCAGCAGCGCGATCAGCAGGCCGAGCAGCAGCGCCCCGACGGCGCAGCAGGCCAGCAGCCGGACGTTGAGCCACAGCCCGGCGAGCACGTCCGGCAGGGCTTCCAGGGCGATCTGCCGGTCGAGGAACGACCGGCGGACCCGGTCCCAGCCGGGCGCGCCGGTGACCGCGACGACCAGCAGCGTGCCGAGCACCGCCGTGGAGGCGGCGGCGACCAGCACGCTGCGGGTCGTCTGCCGACGCCGGTACGCGGCCCGCCGCCGCTGCGCCGTCGACGGGACGTGTCGCCGGGGCGCGGCCGGGCTGTCGTGGTGTGGTGACACCCGGCTCACTGGAGTTCGGTCGCCCCCGCCACCTGGGCGAGCCACTTCTGCTCCAGTTGCTTGAGCGTGCCGTCCCCGGAGAGTTCACCGACGGTCTTGCTGACGCACAGGGTGATCGGGGAGTCCTTGTCCAGCAGCAGCCCGAACGCCTCCGGCGCACCCACCTGCGGCAGCTGGCCGACGATGGTGGCTTCGGGCAGCTCCGACCCGGTGATGTAGAACGCGGTCGGCAGGTCGACCACCAGACCGTCGAGCTGACCGTTCTGCAGGGCCTTCTTGGCGTCGTCGTTGCTGTTGTAGACCTGCGGCTTCACCGTCGGCTTGATCAGCGCGGTGATCGCCTGGTAGCTGGTGGTGCCCACCTGGGCGCCGAGCTTGGCGTTCTTGAGGTCCGCCACCGACTTCTTCCCGGCGATCTTCGAGGACTTGAGCGCGATGACCGTCTGCCGCACCAGGTAGTACGGGGCGGAGAAGTCGACCGCCTGCTTGCGCTCCTCGGTGATGGAGAACTGGTTGATGTCGAAGTCGAAGGTCTTCGGGCCGGGGGCGATGGCGGTGTCGAACTTGACCCGGGTCCAGGTGACGTCCCCCCGGGCGTAGCCGAGCTTCTCCGCCACCGCGTACGCGACGGCGGCCTCGAAGCCCTCGCCGGTGTCCGGTTTGTTGCCCTTGAACCATGGTTCGTACGCGGGTTCGTCGGTGGCGACGGTGAGCTTGCCCGGCGTCCGGGTCTTCAGGCTGTCCTTGGCGCAGGTGGCCGCGGTGGGGACGGCGTCGGGGGTGGGGGTCACTTCCTGGGGTGCGCATCCGGCCACCGCGACGAGGAGAACGGCGGCGGTGGCGGCGGCGCGGGCACGTGAGCTACTGCTGACCATGGCCGCCAGGATAGAGAAGAGCGCCGATCCCTCGAAGGGTGTCCCATCAGGTAGATGAGAGATCGATGTCCAAACGTGTCCGGTCCGTTGCCGGCGTGCCGTCCGGTCGTCCCGGCTGGGCCGGCACGCCACCGGGCTGGCGGGCGCGTCCCAGCCTGCGGGAACCCGGCGTGGCCGGACGACTCGGCCGGACCCCGGAGCGCACGGCGTCGGGGGGCGGCTGGAAGAATCCGGTCCCGTGAAGACGTTCGAGGAGTTGTTCGCCGAGCTCCAGGCCAAGGCCGCCGCCGGCACGCCGGGCTCGGGCACGGTCGCCGCCCTGTCCAAGGGGGTGCACTTCGTCGGCAAGAAGGTCGTCGAGGAGGCGGCCGAGTCGTGGATGGCCGCCGAGCACGAGGGGCCGGAACGCACCGCCGAGGAGATCTCGCAACTGCTCTACCAGGTGCAGGTGCTGATGCTGGCCAGCGGTCTGGAGCTGAAGGACGTCTACCGACATCTGTGAGTGCGCCCGCGTCGTTGATCTGATCCGATCGAAGGAGCACTCCGTCATGCTGCGTGTCGCCGTACCCAACAAGGGCGCCCTGGCCGAGAAGGCCGCCCAGATGCTGCGCGAGGCGGGCTACCGCCAGCGCACCGACCCCAAGGACCTGGTCTGCCCGGACGAGGCCAACGACATCGAGTTCTTCTACCTGCGCCCGAAGGACATCGCCACCTACGTCGGCTCGGGTGACCTCGACGTCGGGATCACCGGCCGGGACCTGCTGATCGACTCCGGCGCCCCCGCCGAGGAGGTGGTCGACCTGGCGTTCGGTCGGGCCACCTTCCGCTTCGCCGCCCGCCCCCAGGACGTCGGTGACGTGCAGGAGCTGGGCGGGCACCGGATCGCCACCGCGTACCCGGGGCTGGTCGAGCGCTACCTGGCCGACCTGGGCGTCAAGGCCGACGTGATCCGGCTCGACGGCGCGGTGGAGAACGCCATCCGGCTCGGGGTCGCCGACGTCGTCGCCGACGTGGTGGAGACCGGCGCGACGCTGCGCCAGGCCGGGCTGGTGGTCTTCGGGGACCCGCTGCTGCGCTCCTCGGCGGTGCTGGTCCGCCGGGCCGGTGCGCCGGCGCACCCGCAGGCGGAGCAGTTGCTGCGTCGCCTGCACGGGGTGCTGGTGGCCCGCCGGTACGTGATGCTCGCCTACGACGTGCCGGCCGGCCTGCTCGACCGGGCCAGCGCCCTCACCCCGGGCATCGAGTCGCCGACGGTCTCCCCGCTGCACCGGGAGGGCTGGGTCGCCGTGCAGGCGATGGTGCTCCGCGACGACGTGCACCGGATCATGGACGAGCTGTACGAGTTGGGCGCCCGCGCCATCCTGGTCACCAACATCCACGCCTGCCGCCTCTGATCCCGCCACCGGGTGGCGGCGCGGGGGTGGGCTGCGGCGGGTGGCAGACTGGAGCGGTGAGCGACACCGAGTTGATCCGCCTGAAGCCGCGCCGTATCCGGGTCGTCTGTTGGGCCTCGGCGATCGCCCTGCTGGTGGTCTTCAGCCTGGTGGCCACCTCGTTGACCGGGGCGACCGGCGAGGGCTACGGCACCTTCCAGCGGGGTGACCAGTTCGCCATGATCGGCCTCGGGGTGTTCGGCGCGCTGGGCATCCTGCTGTTCACCCGGCCCCGGGTCGAGGCGGACGCCCGGGGGGTGCGGGTGCGCAACATCCTCGGCTCGTACGAGTTGCCCTGGGAGGTGGTCCGGGGGGTGCGCTTCGACCGGGGTGCGCCGTGGGCCAGCCTGGAGCTGCACGACGACGACCTGCTGCCGATGGTGGCGCTCCAGGCTGCCGACAAGGAGATCGCGGTCGACGGGGTGCGCGCGTTGCGCCGGTTGCACCAGGCCCACCTGGCCCGCCTGGGCGGCGCCTCCACCATCCGCTGACCGCGCCGACCGACCGGCGACGGGGGTAGCCGACCGGCAGCCGGTCGGCTACCAGGCTGGCCGTGCCGGCCGGTCCGGGCCCGCCGCCGGGCTTCTCGGGCCGTGTTGACCTGCGGGCCCGGTTTGGGGATGGCTGGGGCGGGGGTGTAGTGTTTCGGAGTCGACCAGACTGCCTCCGCCTCCGGCGGTCAGGCGGTCCCGAAGCGGAGCGCCTGCTCCCACCCGAGTCGCCCCAGTCGGTGGCCGGGTCCGGTCACCGGTTCCGGGCATGTCCCGGTGCCGGATGCGCGATCATGTGATCGTGCCGACCGGTCGAGCGGGCCCTGGCATGTGCCGGGGCCTTCTGCTTTCCGAGTCGTCCCCACCCGGGGGCCGCGCGGAGTCGGCCACACAGCAGACTCGACTCGAGGAGGCCCCATCAGCGTCGAACCACGCGTGAACGAGCAGATCCGGGCACGTGAGGTCCGACTGGTCGGCCCTGAGGGTGAGCAGGTGGGCATCGTCCCGCTGGAGCGCGCCCTGCAGCTGGCCGCGGACGTCGACCTGGACCTGGTCGAGGTTGCGCCGATGGCGCGCCCGCCGGTGTGCAAGCTCATGGACTTCGGCAAGTTCAAGTACGAGAGCGCACTCAAGGCGCGCGAAGCGCGGCGTAACCAGCAGCAGACCGTCATCAAGGAGATGAAGCTCCGGCCGAAGATCGACCCGCACGACTACGAGACCAAGAAGGGTCACGTGGTGCGGTTCCTCAAGGCGGGCGACAAGGTCAAGGTGACGATCATGTTCCGTGGTCGGGAGCAGAGCCGCCCGGAGCTGGGTTACCGGCTCCTGCGCCGGCTCGAGTCCGAGATCACGGACCTGGGATACGTCGAGGCCGCTCCGAAGCAGGACGGTCGGAACATGATCATGGTCCTCGCGCCGCACCGGGCCGTGAAGGCCTCCGCGGTCGCCGCCACGGCGTCCCGCACCGGCCCCCGGGACCGGACCGCGGACGAGTCCGCGCCGCCGGCAGACGGCGAGGCCCCGGTGGCCGGCGAGACCGCAGCAGCCGGCGAGACCGGCCCGACCGCTGACACCAGCGGCCAGTAACAGGGAGAAGACGTTCCACATGCCGAAGATGAAGAGCCACACGGGTATGGGCAAGCGGGTCAAGGTGACCGGCAAGGGCAAGATCGTCGCCCAGCAGGCCGGCCTTCGCCACAACCTGGAGAAGAAGCCGTCCACCCAGACCCGGCGGCTGACCGGCACGGTCGAGCTGGCCAAGTCCGACGTCAAGCGCATCAAGAAGCTGCTCGGCCGCTGACGCGCGCCACCTTTACCTAACAAGGAGTTGAGATGGCACGCGTCAAGCGGGCTGTGAACGCCCAGAAGAAGCGTCGTACCCTGCTGGAGACCGCGAGTGGTTACCGCGGTCAGCGCTCCCGGCTGTACCGCAAGGCCAAGGAGCAGGTGCTGCACTCGATGCAGTACGCCTACCGGGACCGTCGTGACCGCAAGGGCGACTTCCGGCAGCTCTGGATCCAGCGCATCAACGCTGGCGCCCGGGCCAACGGCATGACCTACAACCGGCTCATCCAGGGCCTGCGCCTGGCCGGCATCGAGGTCGACCGCAAGATCCTCGCCGACATGGCCGTCCACGACGCCGCGTCGTTCGCCGCGATCGTCGAGCTGGCCCGCGCCGCCGTGACGGCCGAGGGCACCGGTGGCGCCGCAGCCCAGGCTGCCTGACCACCCGCAACAACGGATCGAGGCGTCTCCCATGCAGTCACCAGCGCACGGGAGACGCCTCGACGCCGTCACCGGCCCGTTCACCCCGCGTACCCCCAGGGTGGTCGCCGCCCGCCGGCTGCACCGGCGTCGGGACCGCGACACGGCCGGCCGGTTCCTCGCCGAGGGCCCGCAGGCGGTCCGCGAGGCCCTCGACCGCACCGACACGGTGGTGGAACTCTTCGGCACCCCGACCGCCCTGGACCGGCACGCCGACCTGGCGGCCCGCGCCGCCCGCGCCGACCTGCCGGTCTCCGAGATCACCGACGAGGCCCTGGCCGCGTTGACCGAGACCGTCGCCCCGCAGGGGCTGGTCGCCGTCTGCCGGCACCTCGACGTGCCGTTGCGGACCGCCCTGGCGCGCGGACCGCGCCTGGTCGCGGTGCTCGCCGGCATCCGTGACCCGGGCAACGCCGGCACCGTGCTGCGCACCGCCGACGCGGCCGGCGCGGGCGCGGTGGTCTTCGCCGGTGACACCGTCGACCCCTACAACGGCAAGTGCGTGCGGGCCTCCGCCGGCAGCCTCTTCCACGTCGACGTGGTCCGCGCCGCCGCCCCCGGCGCGGCGGTCGCCGGGCTCCGCGCCGCCGGGCTCACGATTCTCGCCACCACCGGGTACGGCGACAGCGACCTCGACGACCTCGTCGACCACGGCCGGCTCGCCGCCCCCACCGCCTGGCTGTTCGGGGCCGAGGCGCACGGTCTGCCCGAGGAGTTGACCGCCGTCGCCGACGCCCGGGTCCGGGTGCCGCTGCACGGGCGGGCCGAGAGCCTGAACCTGGCTGCGGCTGCCGCCGTCTGCCTGTACGCTTCAGCCCGAGCACTGCGCTGACCCCGGTCGGCGCACACCCAGCAGGGGAGTCGGTCACGTGCGGAACGCGCCACGGCGTTCGTTTACCCAGCCCGCCGGTGTCGGCGGGCGGCGGGCCTGACCCTTCCCCGCGCGCAACTCCCACCGGCGGGCTGCGGCGAAGCCGCGCGTCCGTAGACTCGCCTAGCCGCCCGGGAGGGTCGGCGCCGCCGTGAGGGAGTGCCCGTACGCCATGAGCTACCGCAACGATCCGTACGACCCGAAGCAGGTCGCCCTGCTCGACCCGGCCGCCCTGGCCGAGGCGGTGGCCACCGCCGAGCAGGCGTTCACCGCCGCCACCGACCCCGACGCGTTGACCGCGCTGCGCCCCGCGCACCTCGGTGACCGGTCCCCGGTGTCGCTGGCCCGCCGGGAGATCGGCGCGCTGCCGCCGGCCGCGAAGTCCGACGCCGGCAAGCGGGTCAACGAGGCCCGCCGGGCGATCGAGTCCGCGTACGCGGCCCGCGCCGAGGTGCTCGACCGGGAGCAGGCCGCCCGGGTGCTGGTCGAGGAGCGGGTCGACGTGACCCTGCCGTACGACCGGCGGCCCCGGGGTGCACGCCACCCGCTGTCGACCCTGATGGAGCAGATCAGCGACCTGTTCGTCGGGATGGGCTACGAGGTGGCCGAGGGTCCCGAGGTCGAGTTGGAGTGGACCAACTTCGACGCGTTGAACATCCCCGCCGACCATCCGGCACGCGGGCTGATGGACACCTTCCACATCGCACCGCCGGCCGGCGCGGACACCTCCGGCCTGGTGCTGCGCACCCACACCTCGCCGGTGCAGGCGCGCACCATGCTCACCCGCAAGCCCCCCATCTACGTGGTGGTGCCCGGCCGGGTCTACCGCACCGACGAGTTGGACGCCACCCACGCGCCCGTCTTCCACCAGGTCGAGGGCCTGGTGGTGGACCGGGGCATCACGATGGCGCACCTGCGCGGCACCCTCGACCACTTCGCCCGGGCCATGTTCGGCGCGGGGGCGAAGACCCGGTGGCGTCCGCACTACTTCCCGTTCACCGAGCCGTCGGGGGAGTTCGACGTGTGGTTCCCCGAGCACCGCGACGGCCCGCGCTGGGTCGAGTGGGGCGGCTGCGGCATGGTCAACCCGAGGGTGCTGCGGGCCTGCGGCATCGACCCGGAGGTCTACTCCGGGTTCGCGTTCGGCATGGGCATCGACCGGACGGTGATGTTCCGGCACGGGGTCAGCGACATGCGGGACATGGCCGAGGGCGACGTGCGGTTCACCCGCGCGTTCGGGGCCGGGGCGTAGGGCGATGCGGGTACGAGTCACGGAGACGGTGGTCTGAGTCATGCGAGTTTCTGTCAGTTGGCTGCGGGAGTATGTCGATCTCCCCGTCGACCTGCCCACCGAGGATCTGGAACAGGCCCTGGTGGACCTCGGCATCGAGGTCGAGTCAGTGGTGGACCTGCGCCGCACGGTCACCGGTCCGCTGGTCGTCGGTGAGGTCCGCGAGATCGAGGAGCTGACCGGGTTCAAGAAGCCGATCCGGCACTGCCTGGTCGACGTCGGCGCCGCCAACGGCACCGGCGAACTCCAGCAGATCGTCTGCGGGGCGCGGAACTTCGCCCCCGGCGACCGGGTCGTGGTGATCCTGCCCGGCGGGGTCCTGCCCGGCGACTTCACCATCGGCGCGCGCAAGACGTACGGCCGGATGTCGGCCGGCATGATCTGCTCGGCGCAGGAGCTGGGCCTGGGTGACGACCACTCCGGCATCATCGTGCTGCCGCCGGACACCGCCGCCCGACCCGGCGACGACGCCCGCCCGGTGGTGGGCCTCGACGACGTCGTGGTCGAGCTGGAGATCACCCCCGACCGGGGGTACGCGTTGAGCGTGCGCGGCATCGCCCGGGAGCTGGCGTACGCCCTGGGGTTGTCCTTCCGTGACCCGGGCCTGGTGCCCGCGCCGGCCGGGACGGCCGAGCCGGCGTACCCGGTGCAGCTGCGCGACACGGTGGGCTGTGACCGGTTCACCGCCCGGATGGTCCGGGGTGTCGACCCGACGGCGGCCACGCCCGGCTGGATGCGGCAGCGGCTGACCGTGGCCGGCATCCGCAGCATCTCGCTGCCGGTCGACATCACCAACTACGTGATGCTCGAGTTGGGTCAGCCGATGCACGCCTTCGACGCCGACCGGATCACCGGTCCGCTGGTGGTGCGCCGGGCCGAGGCGGGCGAGAAGGTGACCACCCTGGACGGTGTGGTCCGCGCGCTCACCACCGAGGACATGGTGATCTGCGATGCCGGGCTGCCCAACTCCCTCGCGGGCGAGGGCGACGGCGTCCCGATCTCGCTGGCCGCGGTGATGGGCGGCGAGACCAGTGAGGTGGTCGGCGGCACCACCGACGTGCTGCTGGAGGCCGCCCACTGGGACCCGGTGATGGTGGGCCGTACCGCCCGCCGGCACAAGCTGTTCAGCGAGGCGGCCAAGCGGTGGGAGCGGGGGGTCGACCCGGCGCTGCCGCTGGTGGCCCTCCAGCGCGCCGTCGAGCTGCTCACCACGCACGGCGGTGGCGAGGCCGGCGCGGAGGTCCTCGACCTCGACCACGTCCGGCCGATGCGCCCGGTCACCCTCCCGGCCGACCTGCCGTCGCGCCGGATCGGGGTGGACTACTCCCCGCAGCGGGTGGTCGACCTGCTGGAGCAGGTGGGTTGCACGGTGATCCGGGGCGGCGACCGGCTGGCCGAGGACCCGGGGACGGTCGGGACGGCCGCCGATGCCGGCGACGTGCTCACCGTCACCCCGCCGACCTGGCGGCCCGACCTCACCGACCCGGCGGACCTGGTCGAGGAGGTGGTCCGCCTCGACGGTTACGACCGGGTGCCGTCGGTGCTGCCGACCGCGCCGCCCGGCCGGGGTCTGACCTGGCAGCAGCGTCGCCGCCGGGCGGTGGCCCGCTCACTGGCCGAACGCGGCTACGTCGAGGTGCTGGGCCTGCCGTTCGTCGCCCCGGAGCTGGCCGACCAGCTGGGGCTGCCCGCCGACGATCCGCGTCGGCCGGCGGTGCGGCTGGCCAACCCGCTGTCGGAGGAGGAGCCGCTGCTGCGCACCACGCTGCTCGGCCCGCTGCTGGGCATCCTCAAGCGCAACCTGGGCCGGGGCCACCGTGACCTCGCGCTCTATGAGATCGGCACGGTGTTCCACCCGCGGGCCGGGGTGGGTGCGCCGCCGGTCATGGGGGTGGACCGTCGCCCCACCGACGCCGAGTTCGCCGCCGCCGACGCGGTGGTGCCGGCCCAGCCCCGGCACGTCGCGGTGGTGCTCACCGGTGACGTGGAACCGGCCGGCTGGTGGGGCGCTGGCCGCGCCGCCGGCTGGGCCGACGCCGTGGAGGCCGGCCGGGCGGTGCTCGCCGCCGCCGACCTGCCGGCGGACCGGATAGAGGTACGGGCCGCCGAGCACGCCCCCTGGCACCCGGGTCGCTGTGCCGCGCTGCTGGTCGACGGGGTGGTGGTCGGCCACGCCGGTGAGCTGCACCCGACGGTGGTGGCGGCGTTGGAGCTGCCCCGCCGCACCAGCGCCATGGAACTGGACCTGGACGCCCTGCCGGCCGCCCCGGTGGTGTCCGCGCCGACCGTGTCGGGGTTCCCCCCCGCGTTGATCGACGTGGCGTTGGTGCTGGACGAGTCGGTGCCGGCCGCCGACGTCCGGGCCGCACTGGTCGAGGGGGCCGGTGAGCTGCTGGAGCACGTCCGGCTCTTCGACGTGTACGCCTCGGAGTCGCTCGGCGCGGGTCGCCGGTCGCTGGCGTACAAGCTCACCTTCCGGGCGCCGGACCGGACGCTGACCGTGGAGGAGGCGGTGGCCGCCCGGGACGCCGCCGTGGCCGTCGCCGCCCGGCGGTTCGGGGCGACCCTGCGCGGCGCCTGAGGCGCACCGGCCTGACGACGGCCCCGATCCGTTCACCGGGTCGGGGCCGTCGCCGTCACGTCTCGTCGGTGATCTCCCCGCAGGCCCGCAGGGCGGCCAGGTCGCGCACGGTGATCCGCCGGTAGTCGGTCTCCACCAGCCCGTCGGCGCGCAGCTCCCGTAGCGCCTTCTGGATCGAGGTCTCGGCGGCCCCGCAGATGGTGGCGAGTTCCGGTTGGGTCAGCCGGACGTCGATGACCACCGCGTCGCGGTCCTGTCGACCGTGTGAGCGGCACAGGTCCGCCACCACCCGGGCCACCCGGATCTTCACCGAGTACGAGGAGAAGTCGATCCGGCGGCGGTTGGACCAGCGCAGCCGGTCGGAGACCATGGCGGCCAGTTCCAGGGCGGCGTTGGGGTGGCCCCGCAGGAAGGTCTTGAACTGCTCGGGCTGGATGACGCTGTAGCTGGTGGGCCCGCAGGTGGTCACGGTCGCCGATCGGGGGCGGTCGTTAAGGGCCGACATCTCGCCCACCAGGTCGCCGCCGACCCGCAGTGCCAGCAGGGCGGTCCGCCCGTCGGGCAGGGACGCCGTGACCTTTGTCAGGCCGTCCTCCAGTAGCACCAGGTGCGCCTCCCGGTGACCCTCGTGGATGAGGATCTGCCCGGCCGGCACCTGACGCCGGACTCCGGACGCCAGCAACGCGGTCCGCACCGGGTCGTCGAGCCGTTGCAGGAAGGTCCCGTACGGCCAGTCGCCGTCGGGCCGGTCGTGTGGTAGCCGCATCAGCATCAGCACCTTCCTCAGCAGACGAGAAGTGTCGAAGCGTATCCGTGTGGACACGCGTCGCACCGCCCCGCTGCGGACCGCGAGGGCCTCGACGACCAGCAGGGCGAGGATCGCGGCGGGGGACACCCCGAGCGCCAGGAGCAGTTCGGTCAGGTTCGTCCACATGCTGGCAGCAGACCGGATACCGGCTACCACGACATCTGTCCACGGTGGGATGACCGGATGCCGACAGTCCCGCCGATGCCGTACTTCTGAGGGGTCTGCGGGCATCGGGCCGGGTTCGATGTGCCCGGTGGTGCCCGCTCGCCGAGCGGGCCGGCGACGAAGGGTGTGCCGGATGCGACATCCCGAACGGCGTCTGCTGGTTTCCGTGGACATGGAGCGGTACAGCCGACGCAGCAATCTTCAGCAGTACGAGGCACAGGAGAACTTCCACACCCTGCTGCACGCGGCGGCGACCGAGGTGGGCCTGGACCGGGTCGCCTGGACCACCCAGCAGGCCGGTGACGGCGAGCTGGCGATCCTGCCCCGCGACGTCCCGGAGTCCCGGGTCATCGGCCGGTTCGTACCGGAACTCAACCGGCGACTGCGGGCGTTCAACAGCAGCCGGACCGCTCCCGCGCAGATCCGGTTGCGGGTGGCCGTACACCAGGGTCTGGTGCACCTGGACGGGGCCAACGGTTTCCCCGGCCACGCGGTCGTGCACGTCTGCCGGCTCTGCGACGCCACCCCGGTGCGGCAGGCGCTCGCCGCGTTCCCCGACGCGGGGGTCGCGCTGGTCGTCTCGACGGAGATGTACCGCGACGTGGTCTGCGAGTATCCGGAGGAGATGCGGCCGGAACGGTTTCGCCGGATCGAGGTCGAGCACCCGGCGAAGGAGTTCCGGGAGCCCGCCTGGCTCTACGTGGTCGACGAGGACATGTCGTCGTGGCCACCGCCGCAGGAGCCGTCGTCGCCCACCGGGGGACCGCCACCTCCCCGGCCGGACACCGGGGCCGGCACGGCCGGGAAGGATACCGGGGCCGGCGCGGCCGGGTCGGGCATCCGCACCGGCGACATCTGGGTGCAGGGGCAGAACGCGATCGGCCCGAACGCGACGGCCATCGGATCGGTCGGCCGCGACGCCGTCTTCGGCGGCGATGGCGGCGGCCGATGAACGGGACGGCGGATTCGTGGGACCCGCCGGCCCCGGACGACGTCGGAGCCCCCGCACCGGTCGACGCCGCGCCGGACTCCGCCCGCTCCGACGAACGGGGGTCGGGCGAGACCGTGGCCGGGCGGCCCGCGCCGACGGATGCGCCCCCGCCGGGGTCGGCCGCCGAGGACGAACCGCAGGACGAACCGGAGGAGGCACCGGACCCGGCTGCCGTCCTCGCCCGGCTCACCGCACTGCTCGGTGCCCCGTCGAGCATCGGGGTCGGTGACGTACGGGTCCGCGGCCAGAACGCGACCGGTCCGGGGGCTACCGCGATCGGCACCGTGAACATCACCACGGCGACCGTGGGGGCGGGCGGCCGGACCTGGTCGGAGACGCTCAGCGGCACCTGGGTGCGGCAGTTGGCCGACGGCTACGCCCCCGCGCCGAGCGACCAGCGGCTGGACCGGCAGCTCAAACTGCGCCACCTGGTCTGTCTGACCGGCCCCGACGGAACGGGGCGACACACCGCCGGCTGCCTGGCCTCGGCCCGCCGCTACGGCTACGACCGGGTCGGCGTGCTCGACGCGGAACACCTGTCGGACCTGTTGGGCGCCGACGCACCCGTTCGGCCCGGCCACGGCTACACCCTGGCGCTCGGCGACGAGGCGGTCCGGGAGTTGGACGGCCTGACCCTGGTGGGACTCGCGGCGAGGTTGGAGACCCTCGGGAGCAGCCTGGTGCTGGTCGGGGACTTCGCGCACCGGGAGCAGGAGTTCACCGGGCAGCTGGTGCCCCACCGCCCGGCGGCCTCGGTGGAGGTGTTCCGGGCGCAACTGCGCCGGCTGCTGCGTGGGCAGTGCGTCGGCTGGTGCGCCGACCACTGCACCGGTGACTGCGTCGACGCGTACGTCGAGGAGGAGTGCGTCCCGCATCCGCTGCTCGCCGCCCACCTGGCCGGCGGTCCGCGCGCCGGTGAGGTCGTCCGGCTGGCGGAGCTGATCGCCCAGGCGCCGCCGCGCGGCGGCGACCTCACCGAACGGCTGGAGCGACTGCTGCCCCGGCAGTTGCGCGAGCGTGCCCGACGGGTGCTCTGCGCCGAGGAAGACGGTGTCGACGGGTCGTCCCGGTGGGACGTCGACCAGCGACGGGCGTTCCGGCTGTCCTGCGCGGTGCTGGCGGGACAGTCGGTGGTGGAGGTCCAGGCGGCGGCCGGACGGTTGCTCACGGGGCCGGCACCGGACACCGACGGCGCGACCACGCCACCGGTGGGGTTCCTCGGTGGGGTGGTCGACCTGCTGCTCGGACCGGTGCTGCGGCAGGCCGTCGTCCTGGTCGACGACGACCGGCTCAGCGGTGGGCGGCGGATCGAGTTCTCGCCCGGCAACGACCAGTTGCGGACCAGCCTCCTGGAGGTCGCCTGGTCGGACTGGTGGCTGCCGGAGCATCTGCTCGGTTGGCTCGCCACCCTGGTGCGCACGGGGTCGCCCGGGGTCCGGGAGGCCGCTGCGGGAGCGGTGGGCTGGTCCGCCCGGCACGGGGTGCGGGTCGCCCTGGAGACCGTGGACCAGTTGGCCCGGGAACGCCGGGCCGGCGTCCGGCAGGCCGCCGCCATCGCGTTGGTCGCCATGGCCATGCAACCGGAGCTACGCCAGCGCGTACGCACGGAACTGGACCGGTGGGCGTCCGTAGGGCCGGCCCACCTGCGGGACACGGTTGCCCGCGCCTACGCGTTGGGGCTCGCCCGGCTCTGGCCCGACACCGCCCTGCTGCATCTGCGCCAGATCGCCGGGGCGCGGATGCAACGCTGGCACCACTCGGTGGTGCGGGGCCTGGTCGAGGTGCACACGGCCGGTCACCAGGCGACCGTGTTGCCGGCCCTCGCGCAGTGGACGCGGTCGCCGGACCCGGAGGTGTGGCTGCACGCCGGACGGGCGTTGCGGGTGCTCGCCGACCGGTGGGCGCCCGCCCCTCGGGAGCACTGGCCGGAGCTGCTCGATCTGGCGCGGGTCGGCACCGTGTCGACGACCGACCTGGCCGACTGCTGGGCGAACGCGCTCAGCCTTCCCACGACCGCCTACCGCGCGTGGCGCACGCTCGGTTTCTGGCTCAACCGGGCCGACGGGCACCCCGAGGTCGCCGCCCACTGCCTGGAACTGCTCGCTCTGGTGGTGGCGGGCCGGGCACCCCTGCGGCACCGGCTGGACCACCAGCTGAGCCACGTCTGGGGACCCCTGATGCCCCACAACTCCCTGCTCGCCGCCGTACGCCGACTCACCGACGAGGATCACCGATGAACCCGCACCCCAGCACCGCCATGGGCAGCCAACTTCCGATGCCGCAGCGCCGCCACTGGTGGCAGGGCCTGTTCGGCTCGCCGGCTCCGCTGGAGCCGGTGCCGCCGCTGCCACCGCCGCCGCCCGTCACGGTGTCGTTCCGCCAGGACGTCCCGCATCCGCTGCTGGTGCCGGCGAAGGGGGACGCGTTCGATTTCCGGGTGCACCCCGTGTATCTGTGGACCGGCCGGCGGATGACGTTCGACGAGTTGAAGTTCCGTGCCGAGCGGTATCTCGACTGGGCCGGTGGGATCGTCCGGGAGCGGATCGTGGACGTGTCCCGGGAGTTCGAGCCGCACCGCTCCCACGAGCTGGAGCGGGTGCTCAACGAACGGCTCGCCGGGCAGCGGTGGCCGGCGAACGAGTCGCTGCCGCAGTTCACCGCCCACGTGCGGGTCAGCCCCGACGAGCGGGTGCGTGACCGGCTGCGGCCGTACTGGGAGGAGCGGATCCGGCTGGAGTGTGACCACGAGTTGCAGAAGATCCGGGCCCGGCACGTCGACGACCTGACCCGCCGGTGGTGTGCGGTGCTCCAGGCGTTGGAGGCCGATCCGGTGACCGCGCACGCGGCCCGGTTGACCGGGGAGCAGTTCGCCGACGTCTTCCGCCGTTATGTCGACGAGCGTCGGGGAACGGTGCCGGAGCTGGTGGCCCTGCTGCGGGAGGCGGTCCGGGGACACCACGACCTCAACCTGGGCCCGTCGGAGTACACCGAGGCCTGGGACGTGGCGCTGCGGACCTACCAGCGGCAGCACGGGTTGGCCGAGCGGGCGAACTGAGCCGGTGGTCGGGTCCCGGGCCGGCAAGCCGGGACCCGGCCACCTCTGGGTCGGTCGACGTAGCCAGGGCAGCGGGTTCGCCCAGGGTGGTCGGGGCGTGACCGGTGGTCAGGCTTATCATTTACATGCGGACAGGTGTATTAACTTGCATCCGGCGCAGGCGCGGACTAGCCTTCTCTGCATAGTCATGCGGAGGTAGGAATGGGTATCCGAGTTGCGGTCGCCGGGGCGAGTGGTTACGCCGGGGGCGAGCTGCTGCGCCTGATCGCCGGTCATCCCGAGTTCGACCTGGTCACCGCCACCGCCCACCGTCAGGCCGGAGCGCCGGTCACCGCCGTGCACCCGCAGCTCGTGGGGTTGGACCTGGTGTTCGCGGCGACCGATGCGGCCACGCTGGCCGACGCGGACCTGGTCTTCCTGGCCCTGCCGCACGGCGAGTCAGCGGCGCTCGCCGCCGAACTGCCCGAGTCGGTGCGGGTGGTCGACCTCGGTGCCGACCACCGGCTGCGCGACGCCGACGCCTGGTCCCGCTACTACGGCGGCCCGCACGCCGGGGCGTGGACGTACGGCCTGCCGGAGCTGCCCGGCCAGCGGGCCGCGATCGCCGGGGCGACCCGGGTCGCCAACACCGGCTGCTACGCCGTGGCCATCACCCTGGCCCTCGCGCCGCTGGTCGCCGCCGGTGCGGTCTCGCCGGCCGACGTGGTCGTGGTCGCCGCCTCCGGCACCTCCGGGGCCGGGCGGGCCGCCAAGACACACCTGCTCGGCAGCGAGGTGATGGGGGACCTGTCGCCCTACAAGGTGGGTGCCCACCAGCACGTCCCGGAGATCAAACAGGCCACCGGCGCGACCGGGCTGTCGCTGACCCCGGTGCTGGCCCCGATGCCGCGCGGCATCCTCGCCACCGTCACCGCCGTGCCCACCGGCGACGCCGACCCGCGCGCGGTGCTGGCCGAGGCGTACGCCGACGCGCCGTTCGTGCACCTGCTGCCCGAGGGGGCGTGGCCGCACACCGCCGCCACCGCCGGGGCGAACTCCTGCCACCTCCAGGCCACCGTCGACGTCGACTCCGGTCGGGTGATCGTGGTCAGCGCCATCGACAACCTCGGCA
This sequence comes from Micromonospora sp. NPDC049257, assembly GCF_040678915.1. Taxonomy (NCBI): domain Bacteria; kingdom Bacillati; phylum Actinomycetota; class Actinomycetes; order Micromonosporales; family Micromonosporaceae; genus Micromonospora; species Micromonospora sp. NPDC049257. The sequence continues at coordinate 32,169 of NZ_JBFAQU010000024.1, read as the reverse complement.
AGGGCGCCGCCGGTCAGGCGGTGCAGAACGCCAACCTGATGCTCGGCCTGCCCGAAACCACCGGCCTGCCCCTCTTTGGAGTTGCACCGTGAGCGCGAGGAGCGCAGCGCAGCGGAGCCCCGCAGTCGCGAACGAAAGGCCTGCACCGTGAGCGCGAGGAGCGCAGCGCAGCGGAGCCCCGCAGTCGCGAACGAAAGGCCTGCACCGTGAGTGTCACCGCCCCTCGGGGGTTTCGTGCGGCCGGAGTCGCGGCCGGGTTGAAGAGCGGCGGGGCCACCGACGTGGCCCTGGTCGTCAACGACGGCCCGGACGCCGGCGTCGCCGGCGTCTTCACCACCAACCGGGTCAGGGCCGCGCCGGTGCGGTGGACCCAGCAGGTCGTCCGGGGCGGTGTGGTCCGCGCCGTGGTGCTCAACTCCGGCGGGGCGAACGCCTGCACCGGTCCGGCGGGCTTCCAGGACACCCACGCCACGGCCGAGCACACCGCCGCCGCGCTCACCGCGTCCAGCCCTCGGCTGCGGCTCGGTGCCGGTGACGTGGCGGTCTGCTCGACCGGCCTGATCGGTGAGCGGCTGCCGATGGACCGGCTGCTGCCCGGGGTGCGTGCCGCGATCCGGGCGCTGGCCCGCGACGGCGGCCCGGCCGCCGCCGAGGCGATCATGACGACGGACACCCGGCCGAAGACCACCGTCGTGCGGGGGGCCGGCTGGACGGTGGGCGGGATGGCCAAGGGCGCCGGGATGCTCGCCCCCGGCATGGCCACCATGCTGTGCGTGCTGACCACCGACGCGGTGGCCGGGCCGGAGCTGCTGGACGCCGCGTTGCGGGCCGCCACCCGGGTCACCTTCGACCGGGTCGACTCCGACGGGTGCATGTCCACCAACGACACGGTGCTGCTGCTGTCCAGCGGGGCGTCCGGGGTGGAGCCCGACGAGGCCGAGCTGACCGCCGCCGTCACCGCCGCCTGCCACGACCTGGCCCAGCAGTTGGTCGCCGACGCCGAGGGGGCGACCAAGCAGGTCGCCATCGAGGTGGTCGGTGCCGCCGACGAGGACGACGCGGTCGAGGTGGGCCGGTCGGTGGCCCGCAACAACCTGGTCAAGACCGCGCTGTTCGGCAACGACCCGAACTGGGGTCGGATTCTCGCGGCGGTCGGCACCACCGCCGCCGCGTTCGACCCGGACGCGGTGGACGTGGCGGTCAACGGGATCTGGGTGTGCCGTGGCGGTGCCGCCGCCGAGGACCGGTCCAAGGTCGACCTGACCGGGCGGGACGTCACCATCCGCATCGACCTGCACGCGGGTGCGGCGGCGGCGACGATCTGGACCAACGACCTGTCGCACGCGTACGTGCACGAGAACTCGGCGTACTCGACATGAGCCTGTCCGCGGATCTCACCCGGGCCCAGGTGAAGGCCGAGACGCTGATCGAGGCGCTGCCCTGGCTGGCCCGGTTCTCCGGGGCCACCGTGGTGGTCAAGTACGGCGGCAACGCGATGGTCGACCCGGCCCTGCAACGGGCCTTCGCCGCCGACATGGTCTTCCTGCGCTATGCCGGGCTCAAGCCGGTCGTGGTGCACGGCGGCGGGCCGCAGATCTCGGCGATGCTGGGGCGGCTCGGCATCGCCAGCGAGTTCAAGGGTGGCCTGCGGGTCACCACCCCCGAGGCGATGGACGTCGTCCGGATGGTGCTGGTCGGCCAGGTCGGCCGGGAACTGGTCGGCCTGATCAACGCGCACGGTCCGTTCGCCGTCGGCCTGTCCGGGGAGGACGCCGGCCTGTTCACCGCCGTGCGGCGGCCCGCCTGGGTCGACGGTGAGGCGGTCGACGTCGGTCAGGTCGGTGACGTGGAGTCGGTGGACGGGTCGGCGGTGACCGACCTGATCGCGGCCGGTCGGATCCCGGTCATCTCCACCGTCGCCCCGGACGCCGACGGCGTGCTGCACAACCTCAACGCCGACACCGCCGCCGCCGCGTTGGCGATCGCCCTGCACGCCCGCAAGCTGGTCGTCCTCACCGACGTCGCCGGTTTGTACGCCGACTGGCCGGACACCACCAGCCTGGTCAGCGAGATCGACGCCGAGGCGTTGGCGGCGCTGTTGCCGTCCCTGGAATCGGGGATGGTGCCCAAGATGGAGGCCTGCCTGCGGGCGGTGCGCGGGGGAGTGCCCGCCGCGCACGTCGTCGACGGTCGGGTCGCGCACTCCACCCTGCTGGAGGTCTTCACCTCGGAGGGGTTCGGCACGATGGTCGTCGACACCCCGTCCGGGTCCACCCATGAGGAAGGCACGGTCGGCGCATGAGCACGCTGGTGCAACGCTGGGGCGAGTCCATGATGGACAACTACGGCACCCCGCCGCTGGCGCTGGTCTCCGGCTCCGGCGCGGTCGTCGTCGACGAGGCCGGCCGGGAGTACGTCGACCTGCTCGGCGGTATCGCGGTCAACGCGCTCGGGCACGCCCACCCCGCCGTGGTGGCCGCCGTCTCCAAACAGATCGCCACCCTCGGCCACGTCTCCAACCTGTTCGTCGCGGAACCCCCGGTGGCCCTCGCGGAGTTGCTGCTGGCGTTGGCCGGCCGGCCCGGTCGGGTGTTCTTCGCCAACTCCGGCGCCGAGGTCAACGAGGCCGCGTTCAAGCTGTCCCGGCTCACCGGCCGGTCGCACGTCGTGGCCACCGTCGGCGGTTTCCACGGCCGCACCATGGGGGCGCTGGCGTTGACCGGCCAACCGGCGAAGGCCGACCCGTTCCGCCCGCTGCCCGGCGACGTCGACCACGTCCCGTACGGCGACGTGGCGGCGCTGGCGGCGGCCGTCACCGACGCCACCGCGATGGTGATCCTGGAGCCGGTCCAGGGCGAGAACGGGGTGGTCGTCCCGCCGCCCGGCTACCTGGCCGAGGCGCGGCGGATCACCGCCCGGCACGGGGCCCTGCTGGTGCTCGACGAGGTGCAGACCGGCATCGGGCGCACCGGTCACTGGTTCGCCCACCAGGCCGACGGGGTGGAGCCGGACGTCATCACCCTGGCCAAGGGGCTGGGCGGCGGGTTGCCCATCGGCGCGTGCCTGGCCTTCGGTCGGGCCGCCGAGCTGCTCCGGGCCGGTTCGCACGGCACCACCTTCGGCGGCAACCCGGTCAGCTGCGCCGCCGCCCTCGCGGTGGTCTCCACCATCGCCGGCGAGGGCCTGCTCGACCACGTCAAGCGCACCGGTGAACGGCTGCGTCGGGGCGTCGAGGCGCTGGGCCACCCGCTCGTCGCCGAGGTACGCGGAGCCGGTCTGCTGCTCGGCATCGTGCTCGCCGCACCGGTCGCCGGCCCGGTGGCCGGCGCGCTGCGCACGGCGGGGTTCCTGGTCAACCCGGTCCAGCCGGGGGTGATCCGGCTCGCCCCGCCGCTGATCCTCACCGGCGAGCAGGTCGACGCGTTCCTGGCCGCCCTCCCCGCCGCCCTCGACACGGCCGTCGACCTTCCGGCCGCTGACAGCACGCCGGCCACCCACGGCACGCCGGCTGCGCAGACCCGCACCGCGCCGCCGTCCATCCCCACCCCGACCCCGACGGAGACCCGCACATGATCCGGCACCTGCTGGCCGACGACGACCTCACCCCGGCCGAACAGTCGGCCGTGCTCGACCTGGCCGCCCGGATGAAGGCCGACCGGTTCGGGTTCACCCCGCTGGCCGGGCCGCGTTCGGTGGCGGTGCTGTTCGACAAGCAGAGCCTGCGGACCCGGATCTCCTTCGACGCCGGCATCGCCGAACTCGGCGGTCACCCGCTCGTGGTGGACACCCAGGTCACCCACTTCGGTCGGGGCGAGACACTCGCCGACGCCGGCCGGGTGCTGTCCCGCTACGTCGCCGCGATCGTGCTGCGTACCCACGGCGACGACCGGATCGCCGAGGTCGCCTCGCACGCTGGCGTGCCGGTGATCAACGCGCTCACCGACGGCTACCACCCGTGCCAGCTCCTCGCCGACCTGCTCACCGTCCGCGAGCACTGCGGCGGCACCGCCGGGCGGACCCTGGCGTACGTGGGGGACGCGGCGAACAACCTGTCGCACTCGTACCTGCTGGCCGGGGCTACCGCCGGGATGCACGTACGGGTCGCCGGGCCGGCCGGGTTCCAACCCGATCCGGGGGTGCTGGACCGGGCCGGGAAGATCGCCAAGGGCACCGGCGGGTCGGTACGGGCACTTATCGACCCGGTCGAGGCGGTCCGGGACGCCGACGTGGTCGCCACCGACACCTGGACCTCGATGGGCCAGGAGGACGACGGGCTGGACCGGATCACCCCGTTCCTGCCCTACCAGGTCAACGCCGCGCTGCTCGGTCACGCCGGGCCGGACGTGAAGGTGCTGCACTGCCTGCCCGCCCACCGGGACGAGGAGATCACCAGCGAGGTGCTCGACGGCCCGCACAGCGTGGTCTTCGACCAGGCGGAGAATCGGCTGCACGCCCAGAAGGCGCTGCTGACCTTTCTCCTGGAGGCATCCTCATCATGACCGCCCCGACCCGCGCCGCCCGGCACGCCCGCATCGTCGAGTTGATCCGGGCCAGGGCGATCCGTTCCCAGACCGAGCTGGCCGACCTGCTCGCCGCCGACGGGGTGCAGGTCACCCAGGCCACCCTCTCCCGGGATCTGGAGGAGTTGGGCGCGGTGAAGGCCCGGGGCGGGGACGGGCGGGCCGGCTACCTGATCCCCGAGGACGGCCACCGGCCGCTGCGCGACGCCGAGGCGGCCCCCGCCCGGCTGATCCGGCTGCTGCGCGAGCTGCTCAACGGGGTCGACTCCAGCGGCAACATCGCCGTGCTGCGTACCCCGCCGGGTGCGGCGCACTACCTGGCCAGCGCCGTGGACCGGGCGGGTCTGACCGAGGTCGTCGGCACCATCGCCGGTGACGACACCATCCTGGTGGTGGCCCGCGAGGCCGACGGTGGGGCCGCGCTCGGCGACAAGCTCGCCGGGTGGGCCCGCCGCGACGAGGCCGGGGAAGGAAACACCCCGTGACCGGGTCGGTCACGGGTTTGCGTACGACGGACGAGCCGGCGCCGGGAGTGAACCCCGCAGTCGGTGAGCGAAAGGTGAGCACTGCCAGAATGAGCGGCGTGGACGACAAGAGCCTGACCGAGAACAGCGCCGCGACGAACCGGACGAGCCTGTGGGGTGGCCGGTTCGCCGGTGGCCCCGCCGAGGCCCTGGCGCGGCTGTCGGTGAGCGTCCAGTTCGACTGGCGTCTCGCCCCGTACGACATCGCGGGTTCCCGCGCGCACGCCCGGGTGCTGGCGGGCGCGGGGTTGCTCGACCCCGACGAGCTGGGGCGGATCCTGGCGGCGTTGGACGACCTGGAGGCGGCCTGCGCGTCCGGGCAGTTCCGTCCGACGATCGACGACGAGGACGTGCACACCGCGCTGGAGCGGGGCCTGCTGGAGCGGCTCGGCAGCCTCGGCGGCAAGCTGCGCGCCGGCCGGTCCCGCAACGACCAGGTCGCCACCGACCTTCGGCTCTATCTGCGCGACCACGCCCGGGGGGTGGCCGCCCGGCTGGTGGAGCTGGCCGAGGCTCTGGTGGAGCAGGCGGAACGGCACGTCGACACGGCCGCGCCGGGGATGACCCACCTCCAGCACGCCCAGCCGGTCACCTTCGGGCACTGGCTGCTGGCCCACGTCCAGCCGCTGCTGCGGGACCTGGAGCGGCTGCGCGACTGGGACCACCGTACGGCGATCAGCCCGCTCGGCGCGGGCGCGCTGGCCGGCTCGGGCCTGCCCCTGGACCCGGTGGCCGTCTCCAAGGAGTTGGGTTTCCGGACATCCTTCGCCAACTCCATGGACGCGGTCGCCGACCGGGATTTCGTCGCCGAGTTCCTCTTCGTCACCGCGCTCGTCGGGGTGCACCTGTCCCGCCTCGGCGAGGAGGTGGTGCTCTGGACGTCGCACGAGTTCGGTTGGGTCGAGCTGGACGACGCGTTCGCCACCGGGTCGTCGATCATGCCGCAGAAGAAGAACGCTGACATCGCCGAGCTGGCCCGGGGCAAGTCCGGTCGGCTGGTCGGCGGTCTGATGAGCGTGCTCACGATGCTCAAGGGCCTGCCGTTGGCCTACGACCGGGACATGCAGGAGGACAAGGAGCCCGCGTTCGACGCGGTCGACACCCTGGAGCTGCTGCTCCCGGCGCTGGCCGGGATGATCTCCACGATGACCGTCCGGGTGGACCGCCTGGTCGCCGCCGCGCCGGTGGGCTTCTCGCTCGCCACCGAGGTCGCCGACTGGCTGGTCCGGCGCAACGTGCCGTTCCGCGACGCGCACGAGATCACCGGAAAACTGGTGGCGCTCTGCGCGGCCCGCGACTGTGCCCTCGACGAGGTCTCCGACGCCGACCTGGCGGCGGTCAGCGAGCACCTCGACCCGTCGGTGCGTGACGTGCTGTCGGTCCGTTCGGCGCTGGCCGCCCGGATCACCCCCGGCTCGACCGGCCCCGGCCCGGTCGCCGACCAGCTCGCCGCCGCGTCCGACCAGCTCACCGGCTGGCGGGAGTGGGCCGCCGAGCGGGTCGTACCCCGCTGATCTGACGCGTGCCGGTCGTCCGCGCCCCGCAACTCGGAAGGCGGACGACCGGACCTGGGCCGGCTGGCCGCCGCCCAGGTCCAGCGCGTTCCACCCGGGCCGGTCGACGTACCGCCCGGGCCATAGTTGCGGCCGGTCGTCGCGGGCGGGCTGCCCGCGACGCTGGCTCGCCGTCGTCGTGGCGGCTGTGGCCGTCGTGCCGTGCCGTCTTCGTCGCGCTGTCGGTTGCGGTGCGTGAGCGGGCAACTCCCGCTACGGAGAGCGACTTTTCTCCGGCGAACACCATGACACCTTCTCGCCCTTTGCTCTGCTGCCCATTCCGCGCCACGCCGCTGACCAGGTGAATTGTTGGAGCTGGCTGACGGTTCGGCGCGGGAGGCTATGAGGCTGAGTGTCTGTCGCGTCGAGGTCAGCAGAGCAAAGGGGCGACAGTAGGGTAGTGGGTGGTTGCGCCTTGACTACTCTCAGTGTCGATCGGCGAGTCTGGGAGTGGTGGGGCCGCAGAGGACCAGGCGGTTCCAGCGGGTCAGGCGGTGCGGGCGGCCAGGCGTTCGTGGCGTTGCTTGGCCGCCTGTGCGCTGCCCAGTCCGAGCCCGAACGCGATCGCCTGCCAGGTCAGTCCGCGGGCCCGGGCCATCGTCAGCAGGCCCACCTCCAGCGCGTCGAGTTCGGCGCGCAGGTGTGGCAACAGGGTCAGCGCGGCGGTGAGGTCCGCGTCGTCGACGGGCTCCTCGTCGGCCTCCCGGGTCGCCCCGCCGGCGGCAAGCGCGGTGACCACCGAGACGGCCTCCCATGGGTCGGCCAGGTACGGGTTGGTGTACCGGCGTCGTCGTGCGTCGGTGTCGGCGTGCCGGGTGCTGATCCGGTGCAGCGCGGCGTAGGTCCGCTCGGCTCGGGCGCGGGCCGCGTCAGGTGCGCTGAAGGTGTCGGTCATGGCACCCATTCCATGCTGACAACGATCCGTTGTCAACAAAATGTTTAAGCAATCCGTCGGGCTGCCCACCGTGACGACCGGCCGGCATGACGACGTCTGCCTGCCCCGGATGCCGACGGGAATACGGTCCTCGGTTTGCCGATCTTCCGCAGGTGCCGTTACCTGGAGCGGTGAACTACCCGTGGCTGCACGCCCCCGCCGCCGAGGTGGCCGAGACGGCGCGCACGCTGCTCGGCTGGGAACTCGCCGCCGGTGGCGTCCGGATCAGGCTGACCGAGGTCGAGGCGTACGCCGGCACCGGCGAGGACCCGGCGTCGCACGCCCACCGGGGACCCACCCCCCGGACCAGGGTGATGTTCGGGCCGGCCGGGCACGCCTACACGTACTTCGTGTTCGGCATGCACTGGTGTCTCAACATCGTCTGCGGTCGCGACGGTGAGGCGGCGGCCGTACTACTGCGGGCCGGGGAGGTGGTCGACGGGCTACCCGCGGCCCGCACCCGCCGGGGGGACGTCGCCGACCGGGACCTGGCCCGGGGGCCGGCCCGGCTGGCCGTCGCGCTCGACGTCACCGCGTCTGCCAACGGCACCTGCGTGCTCGACGGGAGCGGTCCCCTGCTGCTGAGCCCGCCGACCTGCCCGGTCGCCCGCGCCGAGGTCACCGCCGGTCCCCGGGTCGGGGTGGCCGCCGCCCACGACGTGCCGTGGCGTTTCTGGATCACCGGCGACCCGACGGTCAGCGCCTACCGCCGGCACGTGCCCCGCCGGCGCGGCTGACCCGGACCACCATGCCGACCGCCGACGGTGGGCCGACCGCCGACGGTGGGCCGGGGACCGACGGGGCGTCCGTCTCCGGCGAAGTTCGCTAGCATTCGCGCGCAATCGTGACCGGAGGTGGTTCGGATGGACGCAAACGACGCCGGAGTGCTGGTCGGCAGGCTGGCCTGCGTGGCCGTCCCGCTGGTGCTGATGATGGTGCTGGCGGTCGTCGTCGTGGTGGCGGTGCAGCTCGGCCGCCGCCGCCCGCCGCCACCAGGGCCGCCGCCGTCGTGGCCCCCGACCGGCTCGACCGGGTACGCCCCACCCGCCGGCCCGCCCCACCCCGCGCCACATCCCGCCCACCCGCATGCCGGCCAGCCCTCGACCACCGGCCAGCCCTCGACTGCCGGCCAGCCCTCGACTGCCGGCCAGTCCTGGACCGCCGGCCAGTCCACGACCGCCGGCCCGCCCGACGGTTCGCCGTCGGACGTCCGACCGGCCGATCGGGCGCCGTCGGCCGCCAGTGCCCCCGGCGACCCGTCGTCGGACGCGTCGGACCAGGGCGATCCGGGTACCCCGAGGCAGGGGGAGGAGCCGGCGGGACCGTCGTCGGCGGGGTGACCGGTGCCACCCCGGGAATGGCCGACGCCGGAATAGTTGACGCGTCAAATAGGTTGTGCGCGACGTCCGGGTACCACGAACGGCCCGGTATCTCAGACGCGAGGAGCTGGTCATGCAGTTCGGAGTCTTCACCGTCGGCGACGTCACGGTCGACCCGACCACCGGACGGGAGCCGACCGAGCACGAGCGGATCAAGGCGATGGTGACCATCGCCCTCAAGGCCGAAGAGGTCGGTCTCGACGTCTTCGCCACCGGCGAGCACCACAACCGCCCGTTCGTCCCTTCCTCGCCCACCACCATGCTGGGGCACATCGCCGCCCGCACCGAGCGGCTGCTGCTGTCCACCGCGACCACGCTGATCACCACCAACGACCCGGTGAAGATCGCCGAGGACTACGCCATGCTCCAGCACCTGGCCGACGGCCGGGTGGACCTGATGATGGGGCGCGGCAACACCGGGCCGGTCTACCCGTGGTTCGGGCAGGACATCCGCAACGGCATCCGGCTCGCCGTCGAGAACTACGAGCTGCTGCACCGGCTGTGGCGCGAGGACGTCGTCGACTGGCAGGGCAAGTTCCGCACCCCGTTGCAGTCGTTCACCTCGACCCCGCGCCCGCTCGACGACGTCCCGCCGTTCGTCTGGCACGGCTCGATCCGCAGCCCCGAGATCGCCGAGCAGGCCGCCTACTACGGTGACGGTTTCTTCGCCAACCACATCTTCTGGCCCAAGGAGCACACCCAGCGGATGGTCGGCCTCTACCGGCAGCGCTTCGCCCACTACGGCCACGGCTCGCCCGAGCAGGCCATCGTCGGGCTCGGCGGCCAGGTGTTCATGCGACGTAACTCGCAGGACGCCGTGCGCGAGTTCCGGCCGTACTTCGACAACGCGCCGGTCTACGGGCACGGGCCGTCGCTGGAGGAGTTCACCCGCCAGACCCCGCTGACCGTGGGCAGCCCGCAGCAGGTCATCGACCGCACCCTCGGCTTCCGGGAGTACGTCGGCGACTACCAGCGGCAGCTGTTCCTGCTCGACCACGCGGGGCTGCCCCTGAAGACGGTGCTGGAGCAGCTCGATCTGCTCGGCGAGGAGGTCGTACCCGTGCTGCGCAAGGAGTTCGACGCGCTGCGCCCGGCGCACGTGCCGGTCGCGCCCACCCACGCCTCGTTGGTCGCCGCCCGCGACGCCGCACTGGCCGGGACGGGTGACGCCGGTGACCCGGCCGGTGCGGGTGACGCCGGTGACCTGGCTGCCGCCGGGGCGGAGGGGGTCCGATGACCCGCCGCACCCTGGCCGTGGTGTCGGCGGGGCTGAGCCAGCCGTCGTCGACCCGGCTGCTCGCCGACCAGCTCGCCGCCGCCGCCCGCGACGAGCTGGTCCGGCGCGGCGACGAGGTGGAGCTGCGGGTGGTGGAGCTGCGCGACCACGCCCACGACGTGGTGAACAACCTGCTCACCGGCTTCCCGTCGACGGAGCTGCGGGCCGCCCTCGACGCGGTCACCGGAGCCGACGGCATCGTGGCCGTCACGCCGATCTTCAACGCCTCGTACAACGGGCTGTTCAAGTCCTTCTTCGACGTGGTGGACGCCCAGGCGCTGGTCGACCGACCGGTGCTGATCGGCGCGACCGGCGGCACCGCCCGGCACTCGCTGGCCCTGGAGCACGCCGTCCGGCCGATGTTCGGCTACCTGCGCGCGGTGGTGCTGCCGACGTCGGTCTTCGCCGCCCCGGAGGACTGGTCCGGCGGCACCGCCGAGGGGGCGTTGCGGACCCGCATCGACCGTGCCGGCCGGGAGCTGGCCGACCAGGTCGACCGGCGGCCACCGGCGACCGGCCCGGCCGACCCGTTCGCCCTCACCACCGACTTCGCCCAGCTCCTGGGCAGCCGGGAGGGCTGACCCGCAGCAGCGGCTGTCGGGCTGGCCCGCGCCGGCTCGGCGGTCCTGCGGCGGCCGGCCGGGCGAGCTCACCGGTACGGGTGGGCCACCAGCACCGGGCAGTGGGCATGCTGTACCACCGCCTGGCTGACCGAGCCCAGCAGCATACCGGTGAAACCGCCCCGGCCCCGGGTGCCGACGGCCAGCACCGACGCCGTGCCGCTGGCCTCGATCAGACCCTGCGCCACCCCGACCGCCCGGACCGGATGCTCCCGCAGCACCACGTCCGGGTGGTCGGCGCGGACCGCAGCGGACGCTTCGGCGAGCAACCGGACCGCGTGCGCCTGGTACGCCGCCTCGGACTCGGCGACCTCGTCGGGCACCTCCTGGTCCTGCGGGGCGGGGCCGACGTGCACCAGCACCAGCGGCACCCCCCGCCGGACCGCCTCGGCGGCGGCCTGGTCGGCGGCGACCCCGGCGGCCGGCGACCCGTCCACGCCCACCAGCACCGGCCCGTCCACGCCGATCGGCAACGTCTCCGGCCGGACGACCAGCACCGGGCAGTGCGCGTGCGCGGCGACCTGAGCGCCGACCGAGCCGAGCAGCAGCCCGGCGAAACCACCCAGCCCCCGGCTGCCCACCACCACCAGGTCGGCGCGGCGGGACTCCTCGACCAGTGTCGCGCCCGCCCCACCGGCGACCTGACGCACCTGCACCGTCAGCCCCGACCACCGGTCGGCCAGCTCGGCGGCGGTCCGCTCCAACATCTGCTGCGCCTCGTCCGACGGCGCCGGCACCCCCAGGTCGTACGGGTTGAGCGGCACGCCGTAGCCGAGCGGGTGCAGGTAACCGTGCACCAGGTGCAGCGGCGCGGAACGCAGCACCGCCGCGTGCGCGGCCTGCTCCGCGGCGGCCAGGCTGGTCGGCGAGCCGTCCACGCCCACCACTACCGGTCGGTTCATCAGCTCTCCCAGGGTCGGTTGCGCCCATTGTCGACGTGCCGGCCCGTCAAACGCCGGCAGCTGACCAGGCCGGGCGTGCCGCCGCCACCTGCTCCGGCCGGGTGGGCGGTCCCCATCTGCTCCGGCCGGGGTGCCGCCCATCCGTCGCGGACCGGCGATGCCGGCCACCTGCTCCGGCCGGGCGTGCCGCCGCCTGCGGCGGTCAGACGGCGTGGTTGCGGACGATCACCAGTGGGCTGTGCGCGTGGTGCAGCACCGCGTGGCTGACCGAGCCGAGCAGCATCCCGCCCAGCGCGCTGCGGCCGTGCGCGCCGACGACGGTGAGCTGGGCCGCCGCCGACTCCTCGACCAGCACCCGGGCCGCCGCGCCGGGCACCAGCCGTCGGGTCACCGGGACGTCCGGATAGCGGTCCGACCAGCCGGCCAGCGCCTCGGCGAGCATCCGCTCCTCCTCGGCGGCGAGCGCCTCCACGTCATAGACCAGCGGCAGCACGTCGCCCGGGCCGAGCGGCGCGGGGGTCAGCCAGGCGTGTACGGCCAGCAACCCGGTGTCGCGCTGGGCCGCTGCGGCGAAGGCGAACCCGAGCGCCTCGGTGGACAGCGCGGAGCCGTCCACCCCGACCAGCACCGGGCCGTCCGCCCTGGCCTCACCGCGTACCACCAGCACCGGGCAGTCGGCGCGGGCGGAGACCTGCACCGCCGTCGAGCCGATCAGCAGCCCGGCGAAACCGCCAAGCCCCCGGGTGCCGAGCACCAGCAGCGCCGCGTCCTGGGCCTCGCGTAGCAGCACCGGGGTCGGTGCGCCGTCGGACAACCAGCCGGTGACGACCAGGTCGGGGGCGACCTTGCGAGCTTCGGTGACGGCGTCGGCGATGATCCGTTCGGCCTCGTGCCGCAGCCCCGCCTGGGGCGGTCCAGCGGGCCCGGGGCCCAACGGGATGCCGAACAGCGGCCAGATGAACGCGTGCACCACCCGCAGCGGGCGGTGCCGGTCGGCGGCCTCCCGGGCGGCGACCCGGACCGCGTCCAGCGCCGAGCGGGAACCGTCCACACCGACCACGACGGGGGCGCCGGATCTGTTCGTCATCATGTCCTCCTTCATCCGTCTCCAGCCTGGTCGTGCGCGGCCCGCCCGGTCAGGGGCGTCCGGCCCGACCGGTGGGCCCTTGGTCCCGCACCGGACGTTCCCGGCCCGTACCGTCGACCGCCGGATCGGTGACCGCGTCCCGGCTGGGGTCGGTGACCGCGTCCCGGCCGGGGTCGGTGACGGCGGCCGTCGGGACGTCGGTCACCGCGTCGGCGACGGCCCCGGCCGGCAGCCGAAGGTCGGGCGGGATCGGGGTGCCGGTGGCGGTGGCGGGGCGGCGGTGGGCCAGCCGCAGCACCAGGCCGGGCAGGACGCTGACCGCCAGGCAGGCCAGCAGGACGGTGGGGCCGAGGGGTTCGGTGCCGAGCAGCGTCCGCAGCGGTGGCAGCAGCACGCCACCGACCTGGAGCAGCGCCGACCCGGCCACGGCGACGAGCAGCCCCGGGTTGGCCTGACCCGCCCCGGCTGTTCGGGGCGCCCGGACGGCGAGTGCCACCCCGAGCTGGGCCAGGCCCAGCACCACGAAGACCACCGACTGCCAGGGCAGCCCGGCGTGGGCGGCGGTCACCCCGGCGGCCAGCACCACCGTCGAGATCAGCGCCCCGGTCACCAGCACGTCGCGGCCCAGCCCTGCGCCGAGCACCGACTCGCGGGGCGAGCGGGGGGCCCGCCGCAGGGTGCCCGGTTCGGCGGGTTCCGCGCCGAGCGCCACCCCCGGCAGGCCGTGGGTGAGCAGGTTGATCCAGAGGATCTGTGCCGGCAGCAGCGGTACGGGCAGGCCGAACAGCGGGCCCAGCAGCATCACCACGATCTCGGCCACCCCGCCGGAGAGGGCGTAGCGCAGGAACCGGCGGATGTTGTCGTAGATCCGCCGGCCCTCGCCGATCGCCACGGCGACGGTGGCCAGGTCGTCGTCGACCAGCACCAGGTCGGCGGCCTGCCGGGCGACCTCGGTGCCGCCGCCCATCGCCACCCCGATGTCGGCGCGGCGCAGCGCCGGGGCGTCGTTCACCCCGTCCCCGGTCATCGCGACCACGTGCCCCCGGGCCTGGAGCCCGGCGATGATGTCCAGCTTCTGCTCCGGCTGGGTCCGGGCGAACACCCGGGCGTGCGGTTCCGCCTGGGTGGCGTCGTCGGTGTCGCCCCGGACCACCGGGTCACCGGCCCGCCACAGGCCGAGCTGTCCACCGATCGCGGCGGCGGTGGCCGGGTGGTCGCCGGTGACCAGCAGCAGTCGTACCCCGGCGGTGTCGAGACCGGCGGCGATCCCGGCCGCGCCGGCCCGCAGCGGGTCGCCGACGCCGACCAGCCCCACCGGGCGCAGGCCGACCGGTGCGGCCAGGTCGGGCACCGTGTCGACAGGTGCGGACGCCACCGCGAGCACCCGCAGCCCCTCGGCGGCCAACTGGCGGGCGGCGGCGGTCAGCGCCTCGATCTCCTCGGCGGTGGCGTCGAGCAGGGTGCTGGTCAGCACGTTCTCCGGTGCGCCCTTGCAGACCACCAACTGCCGCCCGTCGCAGCCCCGGTGCACGGTGACCATCCGGCGGGTGGCCTGCTCGAAGGGGCGTTCGGCGATCCGGGGCCAGGCGCGGCGGGTGGCCTCGGGCTCCAGTCCGCACCGGCCGGCGAAGGCGGTCAGGGCGGCCTCCAGCGGATCGCCGACCGGGGTCCAGTCGGGCTGGTCGTCCTGTGGTGGCGACACGGTGGCGTCGTTGCAGAGCAGCCCGGCGCGTGCCAGCCGGCGCAGTTCCTGCGGCGCGGTCACCGTCGTGCCGTCGCGACTGACCTGCCCGTGCGGGGCGTACCCGACGCCGTCGACGGTGTACCGGACGCCGTCGGGGGTGACCGCCGTCCGCACCACCATCCGTCCTTCGGTGAGGGTGCCGGTCTTGTCGGAGGCGATGACCGTCACCGAGCCGAGGGTCTCCACCGCGTGCAGCCGGCGGGGGATGGCGCGGGCCCCGGCCATCCGGCGCGCGCCCAGCGCCAGCGCCAGGGTCACCACCGCAGGCAACGACTCCGGGACGGCCGCCACCACCAGGCTCACCGCCGTCACGGCCATCTCCACCACCGGCCGGCCACCGGCCACCCCGATGGCGAAGACCAGGCCGGACAGGGCCACCACGGCCAGGGCGAGGATCCGGCCGAGACCGGCCAGCCGGCGCTGCAACGGCGTCGGGGCCGGTCGGGTGCCGGCGACCAGGGCGCTGATCCGGCCCAGCGCCGACGCGGCCCCGGTGCGCAGCACCATGCCGGTGGCCCGGCCGGTGGTCACCACCGTCCCGGCCCGCACCTCCTCGTCGTCGTCGCGGGCCACCGGCACCGACTCGCCGGTCAGCGCCGACTCGTCCACCTGGAACCGGCTCGCCTCGACCAGCCGCAGGTCCGCCGGGACGACGTCACCGGCCTCCACCCGGACCAGGTCGTCGCGGACCAGGTCGGCGGCCGGCAACACCACGTCGCGGCCGTCGCGTACCACCCGGGCGGTGGGGGCGGAGAGCTGGTCCAGCGCGGCGATGGCCCGGTCGGCGCGGACCTCCTGCACCACCCCGATGATCGTGTTCACCGCCACCACCAGCACGATCACCGCCGTGTCCGGCCAGTCGCCGAGCAGGGTGGTGACCGTCGCGGCGGCGAGCAGCAGGGCGACGAGCGGGTCGGTGAGCTGGCGCAGCACCCGGCCGGGGAGCCGCCGCCGGGTCGGCGCGGCGACGCTGTTCGGGCCGTCGGTACGCAGTCGCGCCGCCGCCTCGGCGGTGGTCAGGCCGCCGGTGGCCCGTCCCGGGTCGAGGTCGTCGTCCACCAGCACCGCTCCCGCACCGGATGTCGTCACCGGTGACCTCCCCGCCTCGTGCGGCGTGTCCCGGGCACGCCGTCCCGTTCCACCCTCGCGCGGCGGCGGCCGGTCGGGCAGAGGCGATCTTCCCGCAGGTCACGGGACCATTGGCCCTGCCGCGTCGGCGTCTTCGGGGGTGCCATGGAGGGGACGACATCACGGCGAAGGGCACCCCGATGACCCCTCTGGAGATGCTCACCGAGCACCCCTTCCTCGCCGGCCTGCCGCCGCAGTGGTTGCCCCGGTTGACCGGGTACGCCCGGCCGGTGGTCTGGCACCCCGGTCACCGGCTGTTCTACGCCGGCCAGCCGGCGGAGCGGTTCTGGCTGGTCAGGGGCGGGGAGGTGGCGCTGGACTTCCCGGTGCCGGGGCGCGGGGACGTGGGCATCGAGTCGATCGGGCCGGGTGGGGTGCTGGGCTGGTCGTGGCTGTTCCCGCCCTACCGCTGGCAGTTCGGCGCGGTCGCCGTCCGGCGGACCACCACCGTGGAGTTCACCGCGGAGGGGGTACGCCGGCTGATGGAGTCCGACGACGCCCTGGGTCGGCAGCTCACCACCCGGTTCATGAGCGTGGTCGTGGACCGGCTCCAGGCGTCCCGGGGGCGGCTGCTCGACCTGTACGGCTACCCGACCTCGGCGGCGAGCTGACCCGGACGGGCGGCGACACCCGTGCCCGCGTCGACACCCCCGGCGGCGTCGGCCCGGACCGTTGCGTCGGCGTCGGGGCGGTGCGCGCAGTGACGACCAGTCCGGCGGGCTGGACGAAGACCGTCCGGCGGGACACCGCCTCGTCCCGGTCGTCGAGCCGGTAGCCGTCGAGCCAGATCCACCCGTCGTAGGTGGGCCAGTCGAGCACCCGGATCACCCGGAACCGGACCGGCCGGAGGAACTGGACGCTGGCCGCCCGGGTCAGCAGGAGCAGGTCACCCGCCCTCGGCAGGGGCGCGTTCATCGCCGACCGAACACACTGCGGTACCTGCGCCACGCCCTGATCCGGGTGCGGGCGGCCTCCACCACCGGGCAGAAGCCGCTGCCGGTGCACTTGTCGCACCGCCGGTCGCGGTGCTGGTCCAGGCAGCGCCACGCCGATTCGATCAGATACGGCACCGCGCGGTGTCCATACATCCCGCCTCCCGGGGGTGTCGGGGTCGTCGCGGCACCCCGCCCCGCCGAGCCCCGCTCCACCAGGGCGGGGGCACCGCGTCACCGATTCCACACCGTGAGCGGCACCCCTGTCAACTAGGGCAGGCCCTACAAAATAGTGCCTTGTAGGCCGGGCCGTGTAAGGCAGGCCCTGAGGGGTAGGACCCACTGTGCATACCTTCGGGGGCATGGGCGAGGAGGAAGTTCCGGGTCCGCTCGTCGGAGCCGCTGAGATCCAGCAGATGCTGGGCGTGAGCAGGTCCCGGTTTCGGCAGCTCATCCTGCTGCCCAAGTTCCCCGCGCCGTTTCAGAAGCTGATCGGCGGCTCGGTGTGGCTGCGGTCCGACGTGGAGGCGTACATCAGGGACCACCGTCGGCCCAAGCCGTCAGCCGACGAGGACGAGCAGGGCTGAGCAGCCCCGCCCGTCTGATGGCCGGCGTCTGACCGGCCCTGCCCGTCCGGTGGCCGGCGTCAGGTGACGGTCAGGCCGCGTGCGGCGAACTGGGCCCGGACCCGGGCCACCAGCTCCGGGGACGGCGGTTCCGTCCGGGCGAGTGGAAAGGTGAGCCCCAGCTCGGCGTACTTGTGCGCGCCGAGGCGGTGGAACGGCAGCACCTCGACCCGCTGCACGGTGTCCAGCCCGGCGGCGAAGTCCGCGACCCCGGCCACGTTCTCCTCGGCGTCGGTGAGACCGGGCACCAGCACGAACCTGATCCAGATCGGGGTGCCCCGGTCGGCGAGCCGCCGGCCGAAGCGCAGCGTCGGGGCGACGGACCCGGTGCGGGTGACCCGCCGGTAGGTCGCCGGGTCCCACGACTTGACGTCCAGCAGCACCAGGTCGGTGGCGTCGAGCAGGGCGTCGTCGGCGCGGACGCCGAGGAAACCCGAGGTGTCCAGCGCGGTGTGCAGGCCCAGGTCGTGGCAGCGGCGCAGCACCTCACCGGTGAACCGGGGTTGCATCAGCGGCTCGCCGCCGCTGATCGTCACCCCGCCCCCGGCCACCGCGATGAACCGGCGGTACGGCTCGATCTCCGCCATCAGCTCGTCGACAGTGCGGTGCCGGCCGCTGCGCCGGTACCAGGTGTCCGGGCTGTGGCAGTACCGGCAGCGCAGCGGACAACCGGCGAGGAAGGCCACGAACCGGGTCCCCGGCCCGTCCACCCCCACCGACACGTCCCACGAGTGCACCGCCCCGGTCGGCACGCCGTCGCCCCGCCCGGTGGCGGTGGCGACGGCGTCGCGCGGCCGGACGTTCACAGCGACCCGTGGAAGGTCCGGGACACCACGTCCTCCTGCTGCTCCCGGGTGAGCCGGACGAAGTTCACCGCGTACCCGGAGACCCGCACGGTCAACTGCGGGTAGCGCTCCGGGTGCGCCATCGCGTCGACCAGGGTGGCCCGGTCCAGCACGTTGACGTTGAGGTGGAATCCACCGGCGTCGGTGTAGCCGTCCAGCACCCCGGCCAGGTTGTCGATCCGCTCGTCGCGGGTGTGACCCAACCCGTCCGGGGTCACCGTCGAGGTCAGCGAGATGCCGTCGCGGGCCGCGTCGTACGGCAGCTTCGCCACCGACAGCGCGGCGGCCACCAGCCCGTGGGTGTCCCGGCCGTTCATCGGGTTCGCGCCCGGGGCGAACGGCTCACCGGCCCGCCGGCCGTCCGGGGTGTTGCCGGTGTGCTTGCCGTAGACCACGTTCGAGGTGATGGTCAGCACCGACATGGTCAGCTCCGCGTCGCGGTAGGTGCGCTGCCGGCGCAGCTTCGCCGCGAACGTCTCGGTCAGCCACACCGCGATCGCGTCGGCCCGCTCGTCGTTGTTGCCGTACGTCGGCGGTTCCCCCTCGACCACGTAGTCGATCGCGAGCCCGGTGTCGTCGCGCAGCACCTTCACCTTGCCGTAGCGGATCGCGGCGAGGCTGTCCACCGCCACCGACAGCCCGGCGATGCCGGTGGCCATGAACCGGCGCACCGGGTGGTCGTGCAGGGCCATCTCCAGCCGCTCGTAGGCGTACCGGTCGTGCTGGTGGTGGATCACGTTCAACGCGTCCACGTACGTCTCGGCCAGCCAGTCCAGGGTGCGCTCGTAGGCGGCCAGCACCTCCGCGTAGTCGAGGGTCTCCCCGCCGACCGGGGCGCTGGCCGGGGCGACCTGCTCACCGGTGATCTCGTCGCGCCCGCCGTTGATCGCGTACAGCAGGGCCTTGGCGAGGTTGGCGCGGGCACCGAAGAACTGCATGTCCCGGCCCACCCGCATCGCCGACACGCAGCAGGCGATCGCCGTGTCGTCGTCGTACGCGGGCCGGATCAGGTCGTCGTTCTCGTACTGGATGGCGCTGGTGTCCAGCGACACCTGGGCGCAGAACCGCTTGAACCCGACCGGCAGCCGGGGCGACCAGAGCACCGTCAGGTTCGGTTCCGGCGCGGGGCCGAGGTTGTAGAGGGTCTGCAGGTAGCGGAAGCTGGTCCGGGTGACCAACGGCCGGCCGTCGGCACCCATCCCGCCGAGCGCCTCGGTGACCCAGGTCGGGTCGCCCGAGAAGAGCTGGTCGTACTCGGGGGTGCGCAGGAACCGGACGATCCGCAGCTTGATCACGAAGTCGTCGACCAGCTCCTGGGCGTCGATCTCGGTCAGCCGCCCCTCGGCGAGGTCCCGCCGCAGGTAGACGTCGACGAACCCGGCGGTACGCCCCAGCGACATCGCCGCGCCGTTCTGCTCCTTGGTGGCGGCCAGGTAGGCGAAGTAGAGCCACTGGATCGCCTCCCGGCCGGTGGTCGCCGGCCCGGAAATGTCGTAGCCGTAGCCCGCCGCCATCTGTGCCAGCTCACCCAGGGCCCGGATCTGCTCGGCCAGCTCCTCCCGGTCCCGGATCACCTCGTCGGTCGACGGCCGGTCGTCCAGCGCCGCCTTGAGCGCCTTGCGCTCGGCGACCAGCCGGTCCACCCCGTACAGCGCCACCCGGCGGTAGTCGCCGATGATCCGTCCCCGCCCGTACGCGTCGGGCAGCCCGGTGATGACGTGCGAGCGGCGCGCGGCGAGCACGTCGGCCGGGTACGCGTCGAACACCGCGTCGTTGTGCGTCTTGCGGTAGGTGGTGAAGATCCGGTGCACCTGCGGGTCGGCGGGGTAGCCGTACGCCTTCAACGCGGTCTCCACCATCCGCAGCCCGCCGGCGGGCATGATGGCCCGGCGCAGCGGCGCGTCGGTCTGCAACCCGACGATCAGCTCCCGCTCCCGGTCGATGTACCCGGGGGCGTGCGCGGTGATGGTGGACGGGGTGGCCGCGTCGATGTCGTACACGCCGCGTTGGCGTTCCTGCACGAACATCGCCCGCAGCGTCCCCCAGACCTCCAGGGTGCGGCAGGTGGGCCCGGTGAGGAACGACGCGTCCCCGGTGTACGGCTCGTGGTTGTCCCGGACGAAGGCGGCCACGTCGATGGTGTCGCGCCAGGCGTCGCCGGTGAAGCCACGCCACGGGTGCAGAGGTGCGGTGCCGGTCATGATCGGTCCTTCCGCGGTGGTCGGGTCCGGCGGCCTGGGTCGCCGGGGTGTTTCGCCTGTACCCTCAGCCTCGCCGGAGCGGGCCGCCCCGGGCAGAGGCGCAGGACCACCCCCGCCCGGGACCAAAGACCCCTGGCGGCCGGTCAGCGCCGCACGACGAGCCGCTGGGCGCGCAGCAGCCGCGCCCACCACGGCCGGGGCGTCGCCGCGCGCAGCGCGGGCCCCCGCACGCCGCGCAGGCTGACCCAGCCGCCCGGCCCCATGGTCACCGTGCCGATCGCCGGTGGCCGCCGCCGGGCCACCACCGCCACCCCGGCAGTGAGCAGGGCGACGGCGGCGGCCCCGGCCGCGGCGGCGAGCACCCGGTCCGGGTCGGGCAGCGCCCGGTAGCGGACCCGCCCGTCGGCGAGCACGAACGCGCCGACGGCCCGCCCGTCGCGGGTCACCGGCACCAGCGCGGCGGCCGGCGAGCCGGGCAGGGCCAGCACCGGCCCCACCGGCCCGACCGCCGTCACCGTCGGTGTCACCGCCGGTTCGGGGGTACGGGGCACCGGCGGCCCCAGCGGGGCGGGCCCGGTCGGATTGAAGATCGCGGTCATGACGCTGCCTCCTAGCGGCTGTCGGACGTGTCGGTGGCGGTCTCGACGGCGGCCCGGCCCGCCGCCAGCCGGGCGATCGGCACCCGGTACGGGGAGCAGGAGACGTAGTCCAGGCCGGCGTCGGCGAAGAACGCCACCGAGTCGGGGTCGCCGCCGTGCTCACCACAGACCCCGACGGTCAGGTCCGGGCGGGTGGCCCGCCCCTCCGCCACGGCCAGCCGGACCAGCCGACCCACCCCGGCGGCGTCGATGCTCTCGAACGGCGACACCCCGAAGATCCCCCGCTCCAGGTAGGTGCCGAAGAACGAGCCCTCCACGTCGTCCCGGGAGAACGCCCAGGTCAGCTGGGTCAGGTCGTTGGTGCCGAAGGAGAAGAAGCGGGCCTGCGCGGCGATGTCACCGGCGGTCAGCGCGGCCCGGGGCACCTCGATCATCGTGCCGACCGGCATGGCCGGCGCGTCGGGCACCCCGGCGAGGACCAGGTCGGTCTCCGCCCGCACGGCCGCCAACTCCCGCACGTCACCCACCAGCGGCACCATGATCTCCGGCCGGGGGTCACCCCCGTCGCGCACCCGCTGCGCCGCCGCCTCGGCCACCGCCCGCACCTGCATGGCGAACAGCCCCGGGATCACCAGCCCGAGCCGCACCCCGCGCAGCCCCAGCATCGGGTTCGCCTCGTGCATCCGGCGGACCGCCGCCAGCAGCCGCCCGTCGCGTCCCGGGTCCCGCCCGGTCGCCTCGGCACGGGCGACCCGTGCGGTCAACTCGTGCAACGGGGGCAGGAACTCGTGCAACGGCGGGTCGAGCAGCCGGATCGTCACCGGCAGGCCGTCCATCGCGGCGAGAAGTTCGGTGAAGTCGGCCCGCTGCAACGGCAGCAACGCCTCCAGGGCGGCGGTCACCTCGTCCGGACCGTCGGCCAGGATCAGCCGTTCCACCAGTTCCCGGCGTTCACCGAGGAACATGTGCTCGGTACGGCACAGGCCGATGCCGGTGGCCCCCAGCGCGCGGGCCCGGCGGGCGTCCGGACCGGTGTCCGCATTGGCCCGCACGCCGAGCCGGCGCACCGCGTCGGCGTGCCCGAGCAGCCGGTGCACCGCCGCGACCAGCGGATCGGCCTGCGGGGCCAGCTCACCGGCGAGGTAACGGGCCACCGGGGAGGGCTGCACCGGCACCGCCCCCGGGTAGACCCGGCCGGAGGTCCCGTCGATCGAGATCACCTCGCCGGCCCGGACCACCCGGTCGCCGACGGTGAGCTCGCCGCGCTCCGGGTCGATCCGCAGCGCGTCCGCGCCACAGACGCAGGTCCGGCCCATGCCCCGGGCCACCACGGCGGCGTGCGAGGTCTTCCCGCCCCGGGAGGTGAGCACCCCGGCGGCGGCGATCATGCCGGGCAGGTCGTCCGGGGTGGTCTCCCGGCGGACCAGGATCACCGGCCCGTCGGCGGCGGTCGCCGCGGCCGAGTCGAACACCACCCGGCCCACCGCCGCACCCGGCGACGCGCCCACCCCGACGGTGAGCGGCGGTGGCGCGTCGGCCAGGTCGAACGCGGGGAACATCAGCCGGCCCAACTGCGCCCCGGTCACCCGGCACAGCGCCTCGTCCAGGGTGATCAGCCCCTCGTCGACCAGTTGCGCGGCGATCACGAAAGCGGCGGCGGCGGTCCGCTTGCCGACCCGGGTCTGCAACATCCACAGCTTGCCGCGTTCGATGGTGAACTCGACGTCGCACAGGTCCCGGTAGTGCCGTTCCAGCGTCGCCATGATGCCGGTCAACTGCCGGAAGCTGGCCGGGTCGATCCGCTCCAACTCGGGCAGGGCGACGGTGTTGCGGATGCCCGCCACCACGTCCTCGCCCTGCGCGTCGGGCAGGTAGTCGCCGTACACGCCGGGCGCGCCGGTGGCCGGGTCGCGGGTGAAGGCCACCCCGGTGCCGGAGTCCGGGCCGAGGTTGCCGAAGACCATCGCCATCACGTTGACCGCGGTCCCCAGGTCGTCGGGGATGTGTTCCTGCCGCCGGTAGAGCCGGGCCCGCTCGGAGTTCCACGACGCGAACACCGACCGTACGGCCAGGTACAACTGCTCGTGCGGCGCCTGGGGGAACTGGTGCCCCGTCTGCCGCAGGAAGATCTTCTGGTACGTCTCGACGAGGTCGCGCAACTGCTCGGCGGTCGGTCCGTCCGGGCCTGCGGTGGCGCGCAGCGCTGCCAGCTCCCGGTCGAACTCGTCCGCCGGCACCCCGTGCACGGTGCGGGCGAACATCTGGATCAACCGCCGGTAGGAGTCCCAGGCGAAGCGGGCGTCATCGGCACGGGCGGCCAGGCCCGCCACGGTGGCGTCGTTGAGCCCGATGTCCAGGATCGTCTCCATCATCCCCGGCATCGAGTACCGGCCGCCGGAGCGCACGGCGAGCAGCAGCGGGTCGTGCCGGTCGCCGAGCCGCCGGCCCAGCCGGGCCTCGACCTCCCGCAGATGGGCGTTGATCTCCTCGAACAGGCCGTCCGGCGGCGACCCGGTGTTCAGGTACGCCCGGCAGGCGTCGGTGCTGACCGTGAAGCCCGGCGGCACCGGCAACCCGAGCCGGGTCATCTCGCCGAGGTTGGCACCCTTACCGCCGAGCAGGTCGGCTCTGCTGCGATCACCCTCGATGAAGTCGTAGACGTACCTGGTCATGGCCCCGGCCCTCCACTCCACTCGCCGGTCGGACCTGTCCCTTCGTTGGTAGCAACGGTCGGGGGGCGGCCGGCAGGGCCGGACGGTACGCCGACCGGGCCACAGGTCCCGAGGTTGTCGGTGCCGGTGCGTATCCTCCGGCGATGACCGACGAGCTGTCCCTGCGGCCCGTGTGCGACGACGACCTCCCGCACTTCTTCGCCCACGAGCAGGACCCGGAGGCGGCCTGGATGGCGGCGTTCGGCCCGGCCGACCCGACCGATCGGGCGGTGTTCGACGCGCACTGGGCCCGCATCCGCGCCGACCCCCGGGTCGTCAACCGCACCGTGGTCGTCGACGGCGCGGTGGTCGGGCACGTGGCGGCCTTCCCGGTGGACGAGCACACCGAGGTCAGCTACTGGATCGACTCGCGCCGGTGGGGGCGCGGCCACGCCACCGCCGCGCTGTCCGCCCTGCTGCGCGAGGTGCCGCAGCGGCCGGTGCGGGCCCGCGCCGCGAAGGACAACCGGGCCTCCCTGGCGGTGCTGCGCAAGTGCGGCTTCGTGGTCGTCGGCGAGGACTCGGGGTACGCCGACGGCCGGGGCGTCGAGGTCGAGGAATGGCTGCTGGAGCTGCCCGCCGTCCCCGCTGACCAGGGCGGGCACTAGTCTCGCGGGGTGAACTGGCTCGAACTCGTCGGCTGGGCCGGCTCCGCGCTGCTGGTCTGGTCCCTGTTGCAGACCCGCATCCTGCGCCTGCGCGCCCTCAACCTGGTCGGCTGCCTGATCCTGATCGGCTACAACGCCGCCGTGCAGGTCTGGCCGATGGTCGGCCTCAACGTGGTGCTCACCGCGATCAACGTGTGGTACCTGCGGTCGATGCTTGCCACCCGGCACGACGACCGCGCCTACCAGGTGGTCGAGGTGGGCGTCGGCGACCAGTTCCTGGCCCACACGCTGCGGGTGCACGCCGCCGACATCGCCCGGTTCAACCCCGACTTCCGCCCACCCCCGGCCGACGCCGACCGGTCGGCCTTCCTGGTGGTACGCGACGACGAGGTGGTCGGGGTGGTGCTGTCGCACGCCGAGGCGGACGGGACCGCCCAGATCGACCTGGACTACGTGACCCGCCGCTTCCGGGACTTCACCCCCGGCGAGTTCGTCTACCGCCGCAGCAGCCTGTTCACCGACCGGGGTTTCCGCCGGGTGGTCAGCCCACCCGGCATGGTCGCCCCCTACTACCACCGGCTCGGCTTCCGCCCCGACGGCGACGCGTACGTCCTCGACCTGGCCCCGGCCGCCGGTCGGCGCTGACCCCCGACCGCCGGGCAGCGCACCGACCGTCGGCCTCCGGCGGCGGTCAGCGGACGGCCGGTCGCAGCCAGGCCGGCCGCTGGGCCGCAGCCGGTGGGGCCAGGCCGGCCGTCGGGCTCGCGTCGGGTCCCCCGACGGCCGGACCGGGCCGGACCGCCGTGCGGGCCGCATCCGGTCACCGACGATGGCCGTGGGGAGGGTTCGCCGACCGCGCGGTTGGGCACAGACTGGGCTACGCCGGGCGGGTCCTCCGCCCGGCGGCGTCGGCCCGTCGCCGACGCCCCCCGCCTGAGGGAGAGTGCCGGGCGTGCAGAGCTACTGGAGCCAGTTGGCCCTGGTCGGAGTCTTGGTGGTGCTCA
The DNA here is from genome assembly GCF_040678915.1 of Micromonospora sp. NPDC049257. Classification (NCBI taxonomy): domain Bacteria; kingdom Bacillati; phylum Actinomycetota; class Actinomycetes; order Micromonosporales; family Micromonosporaceae; genus Micromonospora; species Micromonospora sp. NPDC049257. Next base: position 6,976 of record NZ_JBFAQU010000024.1, on the reverse strand, counting down.
ACGCGATCTTCGCGGGCAGCGAGATGGCCCTGGTGTCGCTGCGGGACAGCCAGGTGCAGCGGTTGGAACGCACCAGTCGGGCCGGCCGGGTGCTCGCCCGGCTCGCCAAGGACCCGAACCGCTTCCTCGCCACCATCCAGATCGGTATCACCCTGGCCGGGTTCCTGGCCTCGGCCGCCGCAGCGGTCTCCCTGGCCAAGCCGCTCGTCCCGCTGCTCGGTTTCGTCGGCGGCGCCGCCGAGACGGTGGCGATCGTGCTGGTGACCCTGGTGCTGACCTTCGTCACCCTGGTCTTCGGTGAGCTTGCCCCCAAGCGGATCGCGATGCAGCGCGCCGAACGGTGGGCGCTGCTGGTAGCCCGCCCGCTGGACATCCTTTCCAGCTTCACCCGGCCGGCGGTGTGGCTGCTCGGTGCCACCAGCGACCTGGTGGTCCGGTTCGCCGGGGTGGACCCCAAGCAGCAGCCCGACGAGATCGGCCCGGACGAGCTGCGCGACATCGTCGCCGGCAACCACGGTTTCACCAAGGAACAGCGCACCATCATCGCCGGTGCGGTGGAGATCGCCGACCGGCAGCTGCGCGCGGTGCTCGTACCCCGGTTGCAGGTCTTCACGCTCGACAGCGGGACCACCGCGGAGGCCGCCCGGCTGCTGCTGGCCGCCACCGGCCACTCCCGGGCCCCGGTGGTGCGCCACGGCGGCCTGGACGACGCGGTCGGCGTGATCCACCTGCGGGACCTGGTGGGGGTGCCGGACGACCGGCCGGTCGACGACTGCGCCCGACCGCCGATGCTGCTGCCCGACTCGCTGCCGGTGGTGGACGCGCTGCGCCAGTTCAAGGCGGAACGGCAGCACATCGCCCTGGTGGTCGACGAGCGGGGCGCGGTCGACGGGATCGTCACCCTGGAGGACATCCTGGAGGAGATCGTCGGGGAGATCTACGACGAGACCGACCGGGACGTCCGCTCGGTACGCACCGAGGCCGACGGGTCGCTGGTGATGCCCGGCACCTTCCCCGTGCACGACCTGACCGACATCGGCGTCGAGGTGCCCAACCGGCCGGCCGGTGACTACACCACCGTCGCCGGGATGGTGCTGTCCTGCCTCGGGCACATCCCCACCGTCGCGGGGGAGAGCGTCACCATCGACGGGTGGGAGATGACCGTCACCGGCGTCGACCAGCGCGCCATCTCCCAGATCCGGCTGCACCACGCCCCGACCACGTCCGCCACCGACGAGCAGGAACCCGTCCACGACGAAGCCCACGCCTGACGCCACGACGACGTGGGGCTTGCATCTCAAGCCGCTGGAGATCGCATAGTGGTGGTCGTGAACATGAACGAGCTGTACGCCATCGGGGATGTCGCCCGGCGGACCGGCCTGAGCGTCAGCGCCGTCCGGTACTACGCGGACGCCGGTGTCGTCACGCCGGACGCCACCACCCCGGCCGGCCACCGCCTGTACGACGTGTCGGCCATCGCCCGACTGGAACTGGTCCGGACGCTGCGGGAACTCGACGCCGGCCTGGACGAGATCCGGCGGGTGCTGGCCGGCGAGGCGACCCTGCGCGAGTTGGCGACCACCCACCTCGCCCTGCTGGCCCGGCAGGAGACACGGCTGCGCAGCCGTCGCGCGGTGCTGTCGGCCCTCCTGCGCCAGGACTCCACCGCCGAGCAGGTCACGCTGATGCACAAGCTGGTCGGCATGCCGGACGAGGAACGCGACCGGCTGATCGACGAGTTCTGGGCCGAGGTCTCCACCGGGTGGGAGCCACCGCAGCGGATGGTCGACTGGTGGCGGGCGGCCCGGCCCGAGCTGCCCGAACAACCCACCGCGGCGCAGCTGGAGGCGTGGATCGAGCTGGCCGAGCTGGTCCGGGACCCCGAGGTCCGGCAGGCCGTACGCCATGAGCTGCACCAGGCGTGCACCACCGGGGCCGGGCCGCTGATGAGTTCGCCGCCGATGCTGGACACGCTGGAGACGGGCGCGGCGATCGGCCAACCGGTGCTGGACGCGGCGCGCGAGCGGGTACCGCCGGACTCGCCCCGGGGCAGGGGGATCGCCGACCAGTGGATCGGGTGGTTGACAGGCATCTTCGCGACGCCGGACAGCCCCGGGCTGCCGGACACGCCCGAGTTCCGGATCCAGGCGGCCGACCGGATGCTGGCCGGCGCGGAGTGGGACCGCATGCCGGCGGAGGGACCGTTCGACAGGTACATGGAGTTGGTCGCCACCGTGAACGACGACCCACCGGAGCGGTTCCCGTACGAGTGGCTGGCCGCGGCGTTGCGCGCGTCCGCCCTGCCGGCTCGCTGCGCCGGATAGCACGGTCCCGTGCCGTCCGGCCTGCCCCCGGCCCGCCGGGCTGTCAACCCGACCGGGGTGGCGTCCCGAACGGGAAGCCCGGCACCGGGGGCAGCAGCTGGATCTGGTCGGCGGGGAACTGGCGGGTGTCCCGGCTCAACGCCCGCGCGCTCACCCGGATCAGCCAGGGGCCGGACGGGTGCCGCTGCGCCCCGATCAGCCGGCCCCACATCCGGCTCCACCAGTGGGCGGTCACCAGCACGTCGGTGAGCCGGAGCCGGCCGTCCGGGAAACCACCCCGCACCACCACGTCCACCACCCGCCCCAACCGCCGCCCGTGCAGGTCGTACGCGGTGCGGCCGAGCAGTTCACCCGCTCGCACGGCCGGCGCCCGGTATCCGGTCGATCAGGTGCCGCCGCAGCCAGGTCTCCACCGGCGGGCGGGGCAGCTCGTCGGCGCGGGCCCGCAGCCGGACCGCGCTGTCGATCCGGGCGACCTGATCGAACGGGATGCGCAGCGGCGTCGACGCCCCCTCGGTGAACCGGTCGGCCAGCGCCACCAGCAACCGCCCCATCCGCCCGCCGATCCGCTGCCCGAGCGCCCCCTGCCCGGTCAGCAGGTACGCCACGTAGGGCACGCCCTGCGCGTCGAATGCGAACCCGACGTCGTCGACCTTGCCCAGCAGCAGCCCGTCGGCGTCGACGATCTGCCGGTCGAGCAGTTGCCGGGCGAGCTGGACCCTCACCGTCCCATCCCCGTCCCGACGGCCAACGGGATCGCGGCCACCGACGCCGCCACGATGACCAGCAGGAACACCGCACCGAGCAGGTTGAGCCACGGCCCGTTCACGTCGTCACCCAGGTAGGTGCGGTCGTTGGCGACGACCAGGATCGGCAGGTACGTCAACGGCAGCACCACCGCGCTGGCCACCAGCATGTACTCGGTCAACCGCACCGGGTCGACGGTGGTGGACAGCAGCAGCGTCGCGGCCAGCACGCTGACCAGCAGCACGCTGTGGAACCGGGCGGCCTCCCGGGGACTGACCCGCTTGCCCCACTGCCACCCGAAGTACTGCGCCGCCGCGTACGCCGCCGACAGCCCGGTCTCCAGCGCGGCCCCGAAGGTCACCGCGAAGAACGCCAGCGCGGCGACCGCCAGCCCCACCCCGCCGAACGCCAGCACCACCGGTCGGGCGACCTGGTCGAGGGTCGACAGCGACACCCCGCCCGGGTGGAAGACCACGGTGGCGGTGGCGACCAGCGACAACGCCAGCAGCCCGCCGACCGGGAAGCCGATCAGGACGCTCGACCGGGCATCGGCCAGATCGGCGGTGCTCCAGTTCTCCTCCACCCCGCCGGAGGAGAAGAAGAACACCTCGTACGGGCTGACGGTGGAGGCGAACAACGCCACCGCCACGAACCAGTACGCACCCCAGCCCTGGCCGGCCGTCCCGGGGTGCAGGGCACCGTGGCCGAGCGCCGCCCAGTCGGTCGGCAACCAGAACAGCGCCAGGGCGAACACCAGCAGGGTCAGCCCGGCCAGCCCGAACACCCGCTCCATCAGCTGGAAGCGCATCCGCCACAGCACCAGCCACACGGCGAACGCCGCGACCGGCACCCACAGCAGGTAACTCACCCGGGAGGCCAACTGCAGGGCCAACGCCACCCCGCCCAGCTCGGCGGCCAGGGTCAGCACCGTGACCAGGTAGGACGCCGCCAGGTTGAGCAGCGCGATACGGGGACCCAGGCGTTCGCGGACCAGGTCGAACACCGCCCGCCCGCTGACCGCCGCGATCCGGCCGGCCATTTCCGCGTACGCGCAGATGCCGACCACCCCGAGCACCAGCACCCAGGCGTGGCCCATGCCGAACCGGGCCCCCGCCTGGCTCGCCGCCACCAGGTCGCCGATGTCGACGAAGCCGCCGATGGCCGACAGCACCCCGAGGGTGGCGGCGAGGAGCTTCACGCGGGCCGGCCGACGCGGGGACGCGGTTGTGGCACCCGGGAGCGCCCTCACGGGGGGACGGGATCGGCGGCGGTCATCGAGGCGACGATATCGGCGCAGGAGGCACCGCATCCGGCAAACCGGTCAGGCTTCCCGGGTCACCTGCCCCCGATGCCCGATGCCCGATGCCCGACGCCCGATGCCCGCTGGTCGCCCTGCTCGCCCTACCCGGCCCGGACGTCCCGCTGGTCGCCCTTCTCGCCCGGCCCGCACGTCCCGCCGGTCGCCCTTCTCGCCCGGCCCGCACGTCCCGCCGGTCGCCCTTCTCGCCCGGCCCGCACGTCCCGCCGGTCGCCCGGGCGGAGGGCCAGGCGGGGGAGCAGCCGGGCCAGGGCGTCGCGGCGTCAGTCCCGGGTGAGGTTCTGCAACCGGACCTGGCCCCGGGAGACCAACCGGCCCTCGGCGTCGGTGATCTCCACCTGCCAGAGCTGCTGGCTGCGTCCCCGGTGCACCGGGGTGCCGACCGCGACCAGCTCACCCTCGCGTACCGCCCGCAGGAAGTCCGTCTGGTTGGACACCCCGACCACGCTGCCCCGGTCGCCGAGCCACAGCGTGCCGCCCACGCTGCCGACGGTCTCCACCACCGTGCAGTAGACGCCGCCGTGCATGATGCCGGCGGGCTGGTGCAGCTCCGGCCGCACCTTCCAGCGGATCACCACCCGGTCGCCGCTGGCCTCGTCGAACGTCAGCCCCAGCAGGCCGACCAGACCATCCGTCATCTCCGGGATTTCCACGGCTTTCCTCCTCGTCGCACCGGCCCGGCCAGCCTAGCCGCGCCGCGGGCCGGCAAACCCGGTACGGCCCCAGGTCGGCAATGGGGGAGAATCGGTGACCGTGACCGACAGCAACCTCCCGCACGGGCGGGACTCCCTGACCGACGACCTGCGGTGGCGCGGCCTGATCCAGGACTCCACCGGCCCCGACGAACTGCGTGCGCTGCTCGACGGCGGGGCGGCCACCTTCTATGTGGGCTTCGACCCGACCGCGCCCAGCCTCCACGTCGGCCACCTGATGCAGGTCACCACCGCCCGCCGGCTCCAACTCGCCGGGCACCGCCCGCTGCTGCTGGTGGGCGGCGCCACCGGCCAGATCGGCGACCCGAAGGAGAGCGCCGAGCGTACCCTCAACCCGCCCGAGGTGGTGGCCGGTTGGGTGCAGCGCATCCGCGACCAGCTCGCGCCCTTCGTGTCGTACACCGGGGAGAACGCGGCGCAACTGGTCAACAACCTGGAGTGGACCGGCGAGATGTCGGTGGTCGAGTTCCTGCGCGACGTCGGCAAGCACTTCCCGGTCAACAAGATGCTCGCCCGTGAGGTGGTGCGGGCCCGGCTGGAGACCGGCATCAGCTTCACCGAGTTCAGCTACCAGCTCCTCCAGGCCAACGACTTCTTCGAGCTGCACCGACGGCACGGCTGCCAGCTCCAGTACGGCGGCTCGGACCAGTGGGGCAACATCACCGCCGGTGTCGACTACGTGCGTCGCCGCGGTGCCGGCCCGGTGCAGGCCTTCACCACCCCGCTGGTCACCCGCTCGGACGGCACCAAGTTCGGCAAGACCGAGGGCGGCGCGGTCTGGCTCGATCCGGAGATGACCAGCCCGTACGCCTTCTACCAGTTCTGGGTCAACGCCGACGACCGGGACGTCACCCGCTACCTGCGGTACTTCAGCTTCCGCTCCCGCGAGGAGCTGGAGGCGCTGGAGAAGGAGACGGCGGAACGCCCGGCGGCCCGCAGCGCCCAACGTGCCCTCGCCGAGGAACTCACCACCCTGGTCCACGGCGCGGAGGAGACCCGGCAGGCCGTCGCCGCCAGCCAGGCGCTCTTCGGTCGGGGCTCGCTGGACGACCTCGCCCCGGAGACGCTGCGTGCGGCGCTGAGCGAGGCCGGCCTGGTGCAGCTCACCGGTGAGCTGCCCGACGTGGCCGGGTTGCTGCGCGACGCGGGGCTGGTCGGCGGGCTCAAGGAGGCCCGTCGGGTGATCACCGAGGGCGGTGCGTACGTGAACAACACCCGGGTCACCGACGTCGACGCCACCGTCGACCCGGTCGACCTGCTGCACGGCCGTTACCTGGTGCTGCGTCGGGGCAAGCGCTCCTTCGCCGGGGTCGAGCTGCGCCCCTGACGGCCGGGTGTGACGTGCGACGCGTCCGCCGGATTTGACGATCAACTCGGCGGACGCGTAACTTTCTCTCTGCCAGCGCGGAACGGACGAACCGGGGTGAATGCCTCGAAGGCCGGAGCGCGGTGTGAGGTTCCGACTTCGTGGGGTTGCTCCTGCGAGGCGCGGACCGGGCGGTGCCCGGATCGGCCCGGGGGGTCGATTTGGTGAGGCGAAACCGACCGGGTAGTGTTTGACGCCGGCAGGGCACCGGGCGAGCGTGCGGGAGACCGCAGCGGCCGGCTTGTCGACAATCGCGGGGTTTCCGGTGTGAGCCGGGGTTTCGTGGTGTGTGGAATTGTGGTTGATGTGGTGTTGATCGTGACAGAGCGATTTGACACGGCGGATACCACCGGGTAACGTAGTAAAAGTGCCTGGCGCTGGAGCGCTGGTCATGGTGGATGAGATACCCCAGTTCGGGGGTCCTGTTGGTCGGGGCTTTCGGGTGGTGTGTGGTTGTTCTTTGAGAACTCAACAGGGTGCTTGATAAGCCAGTGCCAATTATGATTTA
>NZ_JBFAQU010000023.1:0-89475 GCF_040678915.1 Micromonospora sp. NPDC049257 | reverse complement strand
CGCCGCCGCCGACGATCCGGCGATCTGGGTGCACCCGACCGACCGGGCCGGCAGCCTGGTGGTCGCCCGCCGGTGCGGGCGGGAGCACGACCGACCCGTCCGGGCGGCCCGGCCCGGCGGCCCCCGACCGGCGTGGTCGGGGCCGGCCGGGCGGTGCGGCGTCGCCCGACGGGGACTCAGCGGCCCTGGAGGGCGCGTACGTTGTCGCCGAAGGTCCAGCCCTTGGACCCGTCCCAGTTCACCGACCAGGTCATCATCCCCTTCAGGCCGCCCCGGTAGGTGTTCCACGCCTGCGCCACCGAGGCCGGTGCCAGGTAGCCGCCGCCGGCGCCGGGCTGCGCGGGCAGGCCGGGGACCTGCTTGTCGTACGGGACGCGGATGGTGGTGCCCTGGATGACCAGGCCGGCGTTGAGGCAGTCGGTCTGGGCGGTGAAGCCCGCCACCGTCCCGGCCGGGTACGAGTCACCGACGCAGCCGTACATGCTGCCGTTGTAGTACTGCATGTTCAGCCACCAGAGCCGCCCGTTGTCGACGTACCGCTTGATGACCGGCAGGTACGCGCCCCAGATGGAGCCGTAGGTGACGCTGCCGCCGGTGACGTACGCGGTCTCCGGTGCCATGGTCAGGCCGAAGCCGGCCGGCATCTGGGCCAGCACGCCGTCGATGATGCGGATCAGGTTGGCCTGCGAGGTGGACGGCCGGGTGATGTCGCCGCTGCCGGTCAGCCCGGTCTCGATGTCGATGTCGATGCCGTCGAAGTGGTACCGCTTGAGGATCGGCACGACGGTGGCGACGAACCGGTCGGCGACGGCGGCCGAGCCGAGGTCGATGCCGGCGGTGGCGCCGCCGATCGACAGCAGCACAGTCAGCCCGGCGGCCTTGGCCTGGCACATCTCGGTCGGGGTGGGCACCCGGACGGTGGCGTCCATGCCGTCCTCCCAGAGCACCGTGCCGTCGGCGCGGATCACCGGGAAGGCGGCGGTGACCACGTTGTAGCCGTGCCCGGTGATCCGTGGGTCGGTGATCGGGATCCAGCCCAGCGGCGGGTGGACGCCGTTGGCCGCGCCGTCCCAGTTCTCCCAGTAGCCCTGGAGCACCTTGCCGGTCGGCCGGGGCTTCAGCGCGCAGCCCGTGCCGTCGGGCGGCGGCGTCGTCGTGCCGGGGGTGGCGGTGGGCGTGGGTGTCGGGTGACTGGTGGGAGTGGCGCTCGGCGTGGGTGTCGGGGTTGGCGGGCGGGTGGGCGTGGCGGTGGGTGTCGGCGACGCGGTGGGGGAGGGGGTGCCGGTGCAGACGCCCAGGTCACGCCAGAGCGCCGGGACGGCGGCCGGGTTCCAGCCGGCGCTGGCCGGCGGGGTGTGGGTCACCAGCGACTCGTAGAGGCGGCCGAGGTAGCTGACCCGGGTGCCGGCCGGGTAGGTGACGCCCTCGGCCCAGGCCGGTGCGGAGCAGGCCGCCATGGTGGCGGCGTTGCCCGTTGCCGTGGTCGGCGCGGCGAAGCCGTTCGCGGTGGGCAGTGCGGCGGCGAGCACTACCACCCCGGCCAGGATGGCCGTCGTCCCCGGTCGAAGTCGCATGGCATACCTCCTCGTCGATGGCGGGGAGGCTAGCAGTTAACTTTGTTAAATGTAAATGCCTGCGCGTAGGTGCGCCGCCCGGCAGGGGTGGGGTCGGGCGGCGCACCCGGTCGGCGTTGCGGCCGTAGCCGACCACCTCCTGACCGGCGGCCCTACGGGACCAGGCGGGCGGTGCCGTCGGGCAGCGGGGCGGGGTCGCGGGGAAGGGTCGCCGTCAGGGGGCCGGGTTCCAGCCGTCCGTGCCGGCCAGGTACCGCTGCGGGGTGTAGGTCGACGCCTGCGCGTCGGTCAACTGTGGCCGGTCGACGGTGACCGTCGACCCGGGACCGTCGTTGCGGTACTCGGAGAACCGGGCGTCACGCCAGGAGAAGCCGGACATGTCGCTCCACGGGGAGTCCTTCACGTGCGCACCGAGCACGCTGTCGCGGAACACCACCTGCCCGATCGCGTTGACGTCCCCGCTCGGGTGCCACGGTCGGCCCAGGTGCACGCTCTGCGCCGCCGCCGAGTCGGTGGTCAGGGTGCAGTCGGTGAAGAGCAGCCCGTACGGGTTGCCGATCATGGTGGACGGTGCGGTGACGTACCCGTTGTTGCTCGTCGAGCCCCGGCTGAGCGATCGGATCTCGCAGTGGTCGAAGACCCCGGTGCCCCGGCCGAAGACGAAGTCGACGTCGCCCTCGACGTAGCAGTCCCGGAAGTACGCCCGGCCGACCGCGTCGACGGAGGCGCTGTTGTGGTAGAGGGTGTCCTGGTTGCCGAGGAACCGCACGTCGTCGAAGACCAGCCGGTCGGCCCGGGTGAGCACGGCCACCGCCTGCTCGGCGCTGTAGTCGTGCGCCGCCTCGTCGAAGTCGTTGGCGAAGGTCAGGTGCCGGGCGGTGAAGTCGTTGCCGTCGATGGTCACCGAGGCGCTGCCCGACGTGCCGTACGTGCCACCGCCCGGCTTCGGGGTGCCCGAGGCGTTGTCATAGACGATCACCACGTCCCGGGCGTCCCCGGTCGACCCGACGAACGACACGTACGGCTTGCCGGCCGGGACCGTCACCCGTTCCCGGTAGGTGCCCGGCCGGATGGTGATGGTGTACCGGCTCGTGTTGCCCACCGGCACCGCGTCCACCGCCGCCTGCACGCTGGTGAAGTCCCCGCTGCCGTCCCGGGCGACCAGCGAGGACCCCTCGGCCGGCCCGGTGGGCGTGGGCGTCGGGCCGGTGGGCGGCGGGGTGTCCGACGGGGTGGCGGTGGGGGTGCCACCGGGGGTCGGCGTCGCGCCGGTCGGGGTGGTCGTGGGGCTCGGTGGCGCACTGGTCGGGGCGGGTTCGCCCCGGGTCACCAGCACGTCGTCGAAGCGGGCGGTGGCGTTGCCGGTCTGCACGCCGATCCGGCCGGTCGCGGTCAGGGTGCCGGTGCCGGAGCCGACCGGGACGCCGTCGACCCAGCCGCGTACCACCGTCCCGGCGACCTCGATCCGCAGGGTGTGCCAGCCGCCCGCCGTCACCGGGTGGGACACCGTGCCCAGCGGGGTGACCCGGCCGCTGCGTACCGCCTCCAGCCGGAACTGGTCGCCGGCCGACAGGGCGAGCCGGTAGTAGCTGGTCGCGCCACTGGCGCGGGCCAGCAGCGCGACCATGCCGTTGCCGGGCAGGGTCAGCGGCTTCACCCGGGCCTGCACGACCTGGTTGGCCCACGACGCGCTGCCGGCGAACAGCCGGGCGTCGCCGGTGTCGGCCCTGGCCTGCTGCAACGCCGGGCTGTCGTCGGCGGCCACCGACCAGGTGCCGCCGGACCTCGACCAGCCGGCCAGGTCGCCGTCGGTGAAGTCGTCGCTGAACAACGGCGCGGCGTGGGCCACCCGCGCGCCGCCGAACTGGGTGAGGGCGAGCAGTACGGCGGTGAGCGCCGCGACGGTGACGGCGAGCGGGCGGAGGCGCTTCGTGCGCATGGCGGATGAACCTCCGGGGACGGGGATGGAGGTAAGAGACAGTACGTGAAAGCGCTTTCCTGGCGCACCGTAACTCCGCCCATACGCGACTGTCAATGCGCAGCGACCGCCGGAAACGGGTGTCCGTCCCGGCTGCGCGGACCCCTCAGCCCATCCCGAGGGCGGCGGCGAGTTGGCGGAGGGTCGGCGGGGCGTCAGGCTCACGGGTCACCCGGGCGAGCACGTCCCGGCCCGCCGGGCGGTGCCGGATCTCGGCGGGCGCGATCCGGTCCGCGTCGACCAGGATCCGGCCGGCCCCGGCCGGATCCGCGTGGTGCAGATGGGCGCGGGCCGCATCGACCAGGTACGCGGCCCGGTGCTCGACGGGCAGCCACCGCCAGCCGTCCCGCCGGGTGACCGCCTCGTGTCGGGCCAGCGCGCCGTGGGCGTCGCCCAGTTCGACGGCCGTGGCGGCGCGCGCCACCGCCACGGCCGTCGGTCCGAAACCGGTCCGGTGGTGGTCGTGCCCGTCACCGACGAACGTGGCCAGGTCGTCGGCCTCGTCGAGCAGGTCGGCCACCGCCGCGTCGTCGCCGTGGGTGGCGGCGGCCAGGGCCGCCTGGAGGAGCAGCGTCCCGCACAGGGACAGCTCCGGGGACACGTCGCACCCGATCACCGGCGGGGCGATCCGGTACGCGGCGGCCAGCATCGCCGACTTCGCCACCCGCACCTCACCGGAGGCGCGCAACACCTGGCCGAGCTGCACCGCTGCGGCGGCGACCAGAACGGAATCGTCGGTCGCGGTGCCCATCGCCCGATCGACCGCCAGCCACGCCAGCTCCGGCGCGGCCAGCTTGACCAGCAGCGACGCCGTGACCCGGTACGTCTCCACCAGCGGCCCCCGGCCCGCCACCGGATCGGCGGCGTGGGCGCGTTCCGCGTCGGCCAGCAGCTCCGGCAGCAGCGCCACCACCTGGGGATAGCTGGCGTGCTGGAAGGTCGTCCAGGCGTGGGCCACCCGCCGGGCCACCTGGCCGGCGGGTGGCACCGGCCGACTGCCCGCCGGGCGGGCCAGCGGGATGTCGTACCGGGAGAGGGCCACCCGGATCCGCGCGACGTCCGCCGTCCACCCGGTCACCTCGGCCGACCGGGCGTCCCGACCGAGCAGCACCCCCGGGTCGATGCGCAGCACGGCGGCGATGTGCTGGAGCGTCGACACCTTGTCCAGCGTGCGGACACCCCGTTCGATCTTGTCCACCCAGCTCTTCGACTTGCCCAACCGGTCGGCGAACACCTGCTGCGACAACCTGCGCCGGCCCCGCCAGTACGCCACCCGCCGCCCCACCGGCAACAACTCACTACTGTCCACGACGCCACCGCCGGTCGGGTACGGCCCGGGTGGTCTCCTCGGCCGGTATCCGTTCGGCGTCGGCCTGGGCGAGAAGCCGTTGCCTCGCCTCCTCGTGCTCCGCCGCCTGGATCTGCTCGCCTCGGCTCGCTGCCGGCTTGTCGCCCTGGTCCCGCATGTCGCCTCCATCGGTAGGGGCGCGGCGGCACGTTCCTGAGATGACATCACGCCGCGTCCTGCGTCGGTCACCAACTTCAACGAGCAGGTCACCCGAACACAGGTTGTCGTGACTCAGGGCGATGACACAGGTGCGAATGGTGCGATTCGATGATCGTGACGCATCAACTCGGACGTGCCGTACCAGCTCAGCGCGCGCCGCCCGTCAGCTCGGCCAGCTCCGCCAGCTCGTCCGTCATCGCTCGACGGCGACCCGTGACGATGGTGTCCACGATGTCCCCCGCGTACCGCTGCTGCCGCAGCCAGGTGGGGGCGGTGTCCCGCAACTGAGTCAGCACCGCCGTGGCCTGCCCGTACCGCCGCAACTGCGCATAAGCCCATGCCAGGTCCAGTCGATGCCGCCGCCACGCCGACGCGCTGATGGTGGGCACCGGGGGCACCAGCGCGGACAGCTCCAGCACCCGGCCCGCATCCCCGGCCACGGCTGCCGCCTCCACCCGTTGCATCTGCACCTTGGCGTCGTCGAACCCGCCCACCAGCATCAGGTGATCCGATGCCGGCACCCGCTCGCCGATCCGGGCTGCCGCCGCGGCGGCGACGCCGATGAGATCGGCCACCTCGTCCGGCCGGTTGTCCCGGGCGTGCGCGGCGGCGGCGCTCAGCAGCAGCCACCCCCAGGCGGCCAGCTCTTCCGGGGCTGCCCGAGACAGTCGCGGCTCCACCTCGTCGGCGGTCACCACCGCCAACCCGGCCGACTCGCCAATTCGTCCCTGCCGCATCAGCAGCCAGCACATCGTCCGAATGACGGTGGCCGCCACCACCCGGTTCGCGGACCGCTGGGCGGCGTCGAGCGCTGCCGACAGTGCGGTCTGCGCCAGGTCATCGGCCCGCAGTTGGATCAGCAGACCACCCGCCAGGTGCTGGGCGCGGGCCAGTAGGTCGTACGCTTCGTGCTGCCGGTCACTCCCCACGAGCCCGACGGCGGCACGTACGTTCACCAGCAGCGGCGGCACCACCCGCAGCGCGACCGCGTAGTCACCGGCATGGTAGACGTGGTCGGCGGCGTGCAGATTCCGTCTGAGCGTGTCGAGGTCGGGGGGTTCGTCCGCCGGCACGACGAGCGGAGCGCCGTCGATCCCCCGCACCGGGGCCACCACTCGGCGGATCTCCGCCAGTGACAACTGTCGGTGACCCGGCTCCCCGCGCGCGGCGGCCTGCGACGCGTCGCCCAACAGCGCGGACGTCGAGACTCCCAGGGCGCGGGCGAGCGCGTGCAGCGTATCGAGGCGAGCCGCGCCCCGGCTGCCCTGCTCCAGCTTCCGAATCACCTCGACGCTGATGCCCGACCGTTCGGCAAGCTGCTCCTGCGTCAGCCTCGCCTCACGACGGATCTCCGCGAGACGATCACCCACTGTCGGTATAGCCATGCCGTCTCCTGCCAGCGCGAGGAGCAACCGCCGCCGGCTCGCCCGGGAGGCTGCCACTTCGGACGGTACACCTCGCACCGATCGCATGAGGTGTCCGGGTGGTTACCGTACGCGTTGTCCTCGGTAGATGCCTCGGCGCGGTGTGATCAGTCCTCGGTCTGGGGGCCGAGCAGGCGGATCTCCTCGATGTCCAACGTCGCCTGCACCTCCCGCAGCACGCTGTCGTCGATCTCGTTGTTGTCGCGCAACCGGGTCACCTCGCGGCGCTTGTGTTCCAGCACCCCCAGCCGCAGCCGGGTGTCCAACTCCTGGGCCCGGTCGGCCTCGTCTCCGCCACCGGTCTCCGTCACCAGGTCCAGGTGCCGCTGGTAGTCGGCGCGCAACCGGTCCACGGCCGCCGCGTCGACAGCGAGGTCGGCGGCGACGTCCGGCAGCGCCGCCAACGCCACCTCGGTGGTCCGGCGGCGGGCGTGCCGGACCTCGTCGCCACGCGCCTCGTCGCCGCGCAGGCCGGCCCAGCGGGCCACCGCCGGCAGGGTGGTGCCCTGCACCAACATGATCGACACGATCGCCACGGCGGTGCAGAAAATGATCAGATCCCGTTCCGGCACCGGCGTGTGCGTGGTGGCCGTGGTCACCGGCACCGCGAGGGCGGCGGCCAGCGACACCGCCCCCCGGAACCCCGCCCAGCCGGCCGCCACCCGCACCCGCCGGCTCACCGTGGCACCCCGGCCCACCACCGGCAGGCCGTAGGAGAACAGCTGCAACCACACCAGCCGGACCACCACCACCATCAGGGTGACCGAGGCGGCGATCGCCACCGACCGCATCAGCGAGGTGCTGGTCACGTGGTTCACCGCCCGCGGGATCTGCATCCCCAGCAGCACGAACAACGCCCCGTTGATCAGGAAGGTGGACAGGTCCCAGAAGGCGTACGCCAACACCCGGGACCGGGCCCGGATGATCCTCGGGCTGGCGTACGACAGCAGCAGCCCGGCGACCACGACGGCGAGCACCCCGCTGGCGTGCACCACCTCGGCGAGCAGGAACGCGGCGAACGGGGTGAGTACGCTCAGCGCGCCCTCGCGCAGCGGGTCGTCCAGCCGGCGGCGGATCAGCACCACGACCAGGCCGACGACCAGCCCGGCGGCGACGCCTCCGCCGGCCGAGCCGACGAACCGGCCCAGGAAACCGAACACCCCCGGCGCGGTGCCACCGACGATCAACCCGACCGTCACCGAGAACAGCACCAGCGCGGTGCCGTCGTTGACCAGGCTCTCCGCCCGCAGGGTGGTCAGGATCCGGCGGGGCATCCGCTTCGCCAGGCCGGCCACCGCCGCCGCGTCGGTGGGGGCGAGCACCGCGCCCAGCACCCAGGCCGCCTGCGGGCTCATCCCCAGCCCCTTGGCGACCAGCGCCACCGCCACCATGGTCACCACCACCAGCGCCACCGCCAGCGAGGCGATCACCAGCAGGTTCGCCCGGATCTCCCGCAGGCTGATCACCAGGCTCTCCCGGTAGAGCACGGCCGGCAGGAAGAGCAGCAGCACCACGTCCGGTTGGAGCACCACGTCCGACAGGGGCGGCAGCAGCGCCAGCAGCCCGCCCATGGTGATCAGCAGCACCGGCGGGGCCACCCGGTACCGGCCGCCGATGGTGGTGCCGACCAGCACGGTGGCGGCCAGCACCACGATCAGGACCAGGACCTCCACGGCACCCCCCGCCTCCACCCGACATGCTGGTACGAAGTCGGCGGCGAGGCGGGGAGAATCCGGGATCTGCCCGGACCGGGTCAGGTGACCCGGGACGGCTCCGCCGGCACCTCGGTCCAGGCCCGCCGCTCGGCGAGGTCCCGCAGCCGGTCCATCGCGTCCCACACGTCGACGTGCCGGGTGTAGAGCGCCGCCGGGCCGAGCCGTAGCCGGTCGGGCACCCGGTAGTCGCCGACCACCCCGGCGTCGACCAGGGCCCGGGAGATCCGCAGCGCCTCCGGGTGGTGCAGCGACACGTGTCCGCCGCGCCGACGCGGGTCGCGCGGGGAGGCGAGCTGGAAACCGTGCGGGACGAGCCAGGCGTCGGCCAGTTCGATGATCAGCTCGCCGAGGCGTAGCGACTTCTCCCGCACCCGGTCCATCCCGGCGTCGGCCAGCACGTCCAGGGCCGGGTCGAGGGCGGCCATCCCGAGCACCGGCGGGGTGCCCGCCAGGAACCGCTCCGGGCCGGGCGCGGGATCGTAGCCGGCCCCCATCCGGAACTGGTCGCGCTGGCCGAACCAGCCCCAGATCGGCTGGCGCAGCGACTCCTGCAACTCCCGCCGGACATAGAGGAAGGCCGGTGCGCCGGGGCCGCCGTTGAGGTACTTGTAGGTGCAGCCGACCGCGAGGTCGACCCCGGCGGCGGTCAGCTCCAGCGGCACCGAGCCGACCGCGTGCGACAGGTCCCACAGCACCAGCGCGCCGACCCGGCGGGCCGCGTCGGTCACCGCCGCGACGTCCAGCAAGGCCCCGCAGCGGTACGACACCGCCGAGAGCACCACCAGCGCCACGTCCTCGGTCAGCGCCGCTGCCAGGGTGTCCGGGTCCAGCCCCTCGTCGAGGTCGGAGGGGAGTAGCCGCAGGGTGTGCCCGCGCTGGGCGGCCAGCCCCTCGAGCAGGTACCGGTCGGTGGGGAACTCCTCGGCGTCGGCCAGGATCGTGCCCCGGCCCGGCCGGGCGTCGAGGGCGGCGGCGGCCAACTTGTAGAGGTTGACCGAGGTCGAGTCGGAGACGATCACCTCGCCGTCGCGGGCGCCCAGCGCGTGGGCGGCGATCCGGTCACCGATGCGGCGTGGCCACTCGATCCAGGTCGGCCAGCTGCGGACCAGCTCGGTGCCCCAGCCGTCGCGGACCAGGCCGGCCAGGTGGTCGCCGGTGGCGGCGGGCAGCCGGCCCAGCGAGTTGCCGTCGAGATAGAGCAGGTCGTCCACCACGAACCGGTCCCGCAGGCCGGCCAGCGGATCGGCGGCGTCCCGTTCCTGCGCGTCGTGCCGGGATGTCGGTGCGGTCATGGTGTCCTCCCTCCGCCCGGGGACACCCGGGCCGATGCAGGCTAGCCGATCGCCTGGTCGGCCCACCCCGGCCGGTGTCCCCGGCACCGCAGGCCAGCGCCCCAGGCACCGCAGGCCAGCGCCCCGGCGTCGGGGGAAGCGCCCGGCCGCCCCCGGGCTGTGCCGCGTACCCCGGGCGGGTCGGCGGTCGGTCAGCGGACCGGGACGGTGGCGGTGACGGTGGTCTGGTCGATGTCGCTGGTGCGGACGGTGAACCGGATCGTCCAGTCCCCGCGCGCCGGCAGGCTGATCTCGGCGCTGCCGTGGTGCGGCTCCGGGGTGTCCACCGGCACGGCCATCGGTTCGATCCCGGCCGCTGGCAGGGCGAGGCTGACCGTCCACTGGACCACCGGCAGCGGCTGCCCCTGCGGGGTGTAGACGTAGGCGTGCAGCGAGTTCGGCACCCCCACCCGTACCGGATAGATGTCGAACTGGAGGGTGTAGGTGCCGCTGGTCAGGGTCTGCGCGACGCCCTCGCGGGTGGCGCGGGCGGCCTCGGTGTCGGCGGTCCGACCGGGCGGGGTCTGCACCAGCACGGCGGTCAGTGCCAGCACCACCGCCGTGGCGGCGAGTTCCACCCCGGCGGCCCGCGCGACCCGGCCCGGCCGGTCGGCGGCCCGGCCGTCGCGCACCGCCCGGCGTTGCCAGGCGGCGACGCCGAGCACGGCGGCGAGCAGGGCCGCCTTGGCGCACAGCAGCCGACCGTAGGTGGTGCCGACCAGCGCGCCGGGCCGGCCGAGTTCGATCGCGGCCTGCCCGACGCCGGAGGCGACCAGCCAGCCCACCGCGACGGTCGCCCACCGCGACCAGGCCGGCAGGATGCGGCCCAGCACCCGCCGGTGCGTGCCGCGCAGCACGAACACCGCCAGGGTGACCAGCCCGCCCAGCCAGACGCTCATCCCGGCCAGGTGCACCACGTCGGCGAGGATGCTCACCGGCGGCAGGGGCGTGGCCACCGGGTGCCCGGCCAGCGGCCAGGTCACCAGCCCGGCCAGACCCACCACCGCGAGCGCCGTCCGCCGTCCGCGCCCGGCCCGCCCGCCGGCCACCGCCGCCAGCAGCCCGGCGGCGATCGCGGCGAGCGCCAGCCGGGCCCCGAGCACCGGCCCGACGTCGCTGCCCGCCACCGCCGTCAGGTCACCACGCGACAGACCGCCCACCGGAACCCCGACCATGTCGGCGGCCTGCGCCACCCACGTCCCGGCGGTGCCGACGGCCACCAGCGCCAGGCCGACGTACCCGGTGACGGTCACCGCGCGACGGCGGCGACGGCGCGGCCAGCGCACCGCGCCGAACAGGGTGGGGCCGACCGCCAGCACCAGGCCCAGGTAGCCGACGTACCGGGCGGCGGGGGTCCACCCGCCGGAGGGGCGCTCGTCCACGCTGACCGGCTCCGGGGGCGTCGCCGACGGCGCACCGGCCGAGTAGGCGAAGCTGCCGGCGACCGGGTGGCTGTCCGCCGAGATCACCCGGTAGCTGACCAGGTACGTGCCGAGCGGCCGGTCCGGCACCCGCACCGGGATGCGCAGCGTGGCCCCGTCCGCGACCGGCTCCCCGGCGGTGACCCGCCGCCCGTCCGGGCCGAGCACCTGCACCCGGCCGATGACCGGGGAGACCGACTCGCTGAAGACCAGCACCACCTCCGCGGGCGGGGCACCGATCACCGCGTCCCGGACCGGGCTGGTGGCGACCAGCGCGGCATGGGCGGCGGCCGGGGTCGCCGGGGTCAGCGGTACGGACAGCAGCGCGAGGAGCAGCCCCAGCAGCACGGCGGAACGGGTGGTACGCACGCACAGTGGTTCGTATTTCGTGATCACATGGTTCAACCGTCGCCGGAACGATTCGGCTCACCGGTCGGGTGCTGGTGCAGGGCGAGGGTCAGCAGGAGGCGGGCGTCCGGGTCGTCGAGGGCCGGGCCGAACAGGCCGCGCAGCTGCCGCATCCGGTAGCGGACCGTCTGCGGGTGGGTGTGCAGGTCCTCGGCGACGGCGACCACCTGACCCTGCCGGCGCAGCCAGCCGTGCAGCGTTTCGGCCAGGGCCCGGCGGGTGATGGGCCGCAGCCCGGCCAGCGGGGCCAGCACCGTGCCGGCGAGGTGCCCGGCCAGGCCCGGCTCCCAGGCGGTGAGCAGGGTGAGCAGGTGGTCGTCGCAGGACACCACCGGGTCCGGGCCGAGCGCGCCCTGCTGGTGCAGGGCCAGCGCCCGGCGGGACAGCCGGTACGACAGCCGCGCCCGCTGCCGCTGCACCGTCGGCCCGAGCGCGGCCCGTCGCCCGACCAGCGCCTGCCGGGCCCGGTCCAACCGTCCCGGCGTACCGGGATCGGGCAGCACCACCCGGATGGCGTCGCCGACGACGGCGGCCAGCGCCCCCGCGCCGATGCCCCGGGCCACGTGTTCGGCGTCGGTGCCGTCGACGCTGCACACGGCCACGGTCGCCGGCAACGGCCAGCGGGCCGCGTCGGCGGCGGCGTGCAGCACCGCCCCGGTCGGCGGGTCGGGCTGCACGAGGAGGGTGACCAGCCGGCGTCGGGTGGTGGCCCAGTCCTGGGCGGTGTCCCGCTGCTCGGCGAGGAACCCCTCGGCGGCGGCCCCGGCCAGCGCGTCGACGTAGCCGAACAACGCCCCGGCGATCACGTACAGGTCGGCCGGGGCCGGGCCGGCCGGTGCGGTGGCGGGCCAGCCGGGCGTGGCCGGCGCGGTGGCGTGTTCCACCAGGAAGGCCCAGATGTCGCGGGCCCCGAGGGTGAGTACGGTCCGCAGCGCGTCCACCCGGTGCCCCTCGCGGTACTCGGTGCGCCCCAGGGCGTGGAACACCTCCCGGGTGCCGGTCAGCTCCCGGGCCGGGTCGGCGACCGCGTCGACGAAGGTGTCGACGGCGGTCTGTACGCCCAGGGCCAGGCCCTGCCCCTGCCCACCGGTCAGCGACCGGCCCTGGGCGGCCATCGCGGCCCGGACGGTGGCGAGGATCCGCTCGTGCAGCGGCCCGCGCAGCCCTCGCAGGTGGTCGCCGACCGACGGCGCGAGACCGGCGAGACCGGGCTCGATGTCGAGCAGGGCGTCGGACACGATCGGCCATCCTTTGTCATCCGGGTGACAATTCCGCTGGTGAATCCTGCACCCCGGCACGGATCATTTTGGCACCACGCTACGTAGGGTCGGCGCATGGAGACGGATGTCATCGTGATCGGCGCCGGCCTGGCCGGTCTGGTCGCCGCCGCCGAGGCCGCCGACGCGGGCCGTCGGGTGCTGCTGCTCGACCAGGAGTCGGAGCACAACCTCGGCGGGCAGGCGTTCTGGTCGTTCGGCGGGCTGTTCTTCGTCGACTCGCCCGAGCAGCGGCGGATGGGCATCCGCGACTCGGTCGAGCTGGCCTGGCAGGACTGGACCGGCAGCGCCGCCTTCGACCGGCCCGAGGACCACTGGCCGCGCCAGTGGGCGCAGGCGTACGTGCACTTCGCCGCCGGGGAGAAGCGGGCCTGGCTGCGGTCGATGGGCCACCGGGTCTTTCCCGTGGTGAGCTGGGCCGAGCGGGGCGGGGGAGCGGCCCACGGGCACGGCAACTCGGTGCCCCGGTTCCACGTCACCTGGGGCACCGGCCCCGGCGTGGTCGAGCCGTTCGCCAGGCGGGTCCGGCAGGCCGTCGAGCAGGGCCGGGTGACGCTGCTGTTCCGGCACCGGGTCGACGAGCTCGTCACCACCGCGGGAGCCGTCACCGGGGTACGCGGCGCGCTGCTCGCCCCCGACGACGCGCCCCGGGGGCGCAGCAGCTCCCGGGAGGTCGTCGGCGACTTCCAGCACGACGCCCAGGCCGTGATCATCACCTCGGGCGGCATCGGCGGCAACCACGACCTCGTCCGGCGGGCCTGGCCGGCCCGGCTCGGAACCCCGCCCACCCGGATGGTCACCGGCGTACCCGCCCACGTCGACGGCCGGATGCTCGCCATCACCGAGACCGCCGGCGGGCAGGTGATCAACCCGGACCGGATGTGGCACTACACCGAGGGGCTGCGCAACTGGGACCCGATCTGGCCCCAGCACGGCATCCGCATCCTGCCCGGCCCGTCCTCGCTCTGGCTCGACGCCACCGGGGCCCGGCTGCCGGCGCCGCTGTTCCCCGGCTTCGACACCCTGGCCACCCTGCGGCACCTGCGCGCCACCGGCCACGACTACAGCTGGTTCCTGCTCACCCAGAAGATCATCGAGAAGGAGTTCGCGCTGTCGGGCTCCGAGCAGAACCCGGACCTGACCAACCGCAGCGTGCGGCAGGTGCTGCAACGCGTCCGGCCCGGCGCACCCGGGCCGGTGGAGGCGTTCAAGCGGCACGGGGCCGACTTCGTCGTCGCTGACACCCTGCCCGAGTTGGTGGCCGGGATGAACAAGTTGGCCGCCGAGACCGACGGGCCGCAGCTCGACACCGCCGCGCTGACCGCCCTGGTCGAGGCCCGCGACCGGGAGATCGCCCACCCGTTCGGCAAGGACGCCCAGCTCGCCGCGATCCGGGGGGCCCGCCGCTACCGGGGTGACCGGCTGATCCGGGTCGCCACCCCGCACCGGCTGCTCGACCCGGCGGCCGGCCCGCTGATCGCGGTGCAACTGCACGTGCTGACCCGCAAGAGCCTCGGCGGGCTGCACACCGACCTGTCCGCCCGGGTGCTGCGCCCCGACGGCGAACCGCTGGCCGGGGTGTACGCGGCCGGTGAGGTCGCCGGCTTCGGCGGCGGGGGCATGCACGGCTACAGCGCCCTGGAGGGCACCTTCCTCGGCGGCTGCCTCTTCTCCGGCCGCACCGCCGGCCGTGCCGCAGCGGCAGCCGTCAGCTGACCGGCACCGACACCCGGCCGGCACCGACACCCGACCGGCACCGTGAGCCGACCGGCCCGGGCGGTGCCCCCGGTAGGCTCTGCGGCCGTGGACGACGACGCGCTGACCGCGCTGGTGACCGTCGCGGCGGGGCAGGTGACCCTGTCCGACAGGCGTACCGAGCGCCGCTGGTCGGTCGGGGTGGCGGCGTACCGGCTCGGCGTCGTACCGGTCACCCAGGGGTGGTACGCCCGGGTGACCGGGGAACGGCCGGGCGCCATCCGGGGCGACCGGCTGCCCGTGGAAGGGGTGTCCTGGCTGGACGCGGTGCGCTTCTGCGACGCGCTGTCCCGCCAGGAGGGGCTGACCCCGGCGTACCGGCTGCACGACGACGGTGCGGGCGTGGACTGGGACCGGGGCGCCGACGGCTACCGGCTGCCCACCGAGGCCGAGTGGGAGTACGCCTGCCGCGCCGGCACCCCGGGCCCGCGCTACGGCCCACTCGACGAGATCGCCTGGTACCGGGGCAACTCCGGTGAGCGGCCGCACCCGGTCGGCGGACGCGCCCCCAACCCGTGGGGCCTGTACGACACCCTCGGCAACGTCTGGGAGTGGTGCTGGGACGTCTACGACGCCGAGGTGTACGGCAGCTACCGGGTGCTGCGTGGGGGCGGCTGGTTCGACGAGCACTGGAGCTGCCGGGCCTCGGTGCGCCGTCGCAGCCACCCGACGTTGCGCATCGACGACGTCGGTTTCCGGGTGGCGCGTTCCCTGCCGCGCTGACCATGACCCGGCACGGACCCTCCGGTCGGCCCGGGGTCAGGGCACGCGTCGGGTGCTGTGCCGCGCGATCAGCGGGGTGGCCAGCTCGATCCGGTGGCTGTCCAGCCCCTCCCCGGCGATCAGGGACAGCAGCATCCGGGTCGCCATCCCGGCCATCTCGGCGAGCGGCTGACGGACGGTGGTCAGCGGCGGGGCGGCCCAGCGGGCGGAGTCGAGGTCGTCGAAGCCGACGATGCTGATGTCGTCGGGGACCCGGGCCCCGCGTTCGTAGAGCGCCTCGTAGGCGCCCAGGGCCATCTCGTCGGCGCAGGCGAACACGGCGGTGGGCGGCTGGGCGAGGTCCAGCAGGGCGTTCATCTCCCGGTAGCCCGACGGGGAGGTGAAGTCGCCGTGGCGGACGTACCCGGCGGGGATCTTGCGGTTTGCCGCGTTCATCGCGGCCCGGTACCCGTCGACCCGGGCCCGGCTGCACGGCACGTTCGGCGGCCCGCCGATCACCGCGATCCGGTGGTGACCCAGGTCGAGCAGGTGCTCGGCGGCGGCCACCCCGCCGGACCAGTTCGTCGCGCCCACCGACGGGATGCCCGCGCCGGGCTGGCCCGCCGGGTCGATGATCACCACCGGGATGCCCAGCTCGTCGAGCTGGCCCTGCTGGCTGGGGGACAGGTCGGACAGGACGAGCAGCACCCCGTCGCACCGGCGCTTGGACAGCTGCTCGATCCACCGCCGGTCGGGGCGGGTGCGGCTGCGGCCGTGCACGGCGGAGACGACCACCCCGACGCCCGCCCGGTAGGCCAGCTCCTCGACGCCGTCGAGGATCTGCATCGCCCACGGGCTGCCGAGATCCCGGAAGACCAGGTCGATGAGGCCGGCGGCCCCGGGCATCGAGGGCGCCCGGCGGGCGGTGTACGACCGCCGGTCGAGCAGGTCCTGGATGCGCCGCCGGGTCGCCGGGGCGACGTCGGGTCGACCGTTGAGCACCTTCGAGACGGTGGGGACGGACACCCCCGCGGCGGTCGCGATCTCCGACAGCGTCGCCCGGTCCTCCGCCATGCCCATCTCCTTCGGTCGTGCGCCCGTCGGCAGCATAGCCCGAAAGTTTCGGAGGTCGGGGGTCGGGCCGGCCGGCGCGGCGGTCGGACCGCTCGTCATCGACGGTCGCCGCCGACCCGTGTCGAGGGCCGCCGTCGCTCGACAGGGACTCGAAACTTTCTCGAAACGGAAGTATCCGGTACGTCCTGTCCCCGGCCGGCGGACCGGTCCGCCGAAATCGGGCCGGGGCGAACCGCCCACCCGGCCCGATTTCGACTCCGGCCGCCCATGCGGCATGCTGGTGCCCGGCGGCAGGAACCTCTGTCGGCGGCCGGCGACGACCCGCGGACACGCGGTCGTCCCTGCGCGGGACGTGCGGGAGGACAGGGCGGCGATGGCCGAGGCTCAGGCGAGGCGTTCCGTGTTCACCGGCACCAGTGAGATGGCCGGGCGGATGCGCGCCCTCGACTGGTCCGCCACCTCCCTCGGCGCGGTCGAGAGCTGGCCGGCGAGCCTGCGTACCGCCACCCGGATCTGCCTGACCTCCCGCTTCCCCATGATCGTGTGGTGGGGGCCGGAGCTGCGGTTCCTCTACAACGACGCCTACGGCCCGCTGCTCGGCAGCAAACACCCCGCCCTCGGCAAGCCGGGCGACCAGGTGTGGGCCGAGATCTGGCACATCATCGGTCCGATGCTGCGGGGCGTGGTGGAGACCGGCGAGGCGACCTGGTCGGAGGACCTGCTGCTGCCGATGAACCGGCACGGCTACTGGGAGGAGACGTACTGGACGTACTCCTACAGCCCGCTGCACGACGACGACGGCGTGGTACGCGGCGTCTTCACCGCGGTCAGCGACACCACCGAGCGGGTGATCGGTGAGCGCCGGCTCGCCGCGTTGCAGGACCTGGGCGCCCAGGCCGGCACCGCCCGTACCGTGGGCGAGGCCTGTGACCTGGTCGTCGGCTCGCTCGGCCGGTCCGCGGTCGACGTGCCGTACGCGGCCGTGCACCTGCGGACCCGCGGCGGTGAGCTGCGCCCGGCCGCCAGCACCCTGGCCGGTGAGGTCGACCGGTCCGACCCGACCGCACCGCCGGTGTGGCCGGTCGCCGAGGTGCTCGCCACCGGCCGGCCCGCCCACGTCACCGACGTCGTCGCCCGCATCGGTGACCTGCCCACCGGCGGTTGGCAGACCGCGCCGACCGAGGCGGTGGTGCTGCCCCTGCACGGCGAGACCGGCGCCGAGGACATCGGTGTCATCGTCCTGGCCGCCAGCGCCGGACGGGCCCTCGACGACGGCTACCGCACCTTCCTCGACCTGGTCGCCCGGCAGGCCGCCGCCCTGATCAACGGTGCGGTGGCCTATGAGGTGCAGCAGCAGCGGGCCGAGGAACTGGTCGAGTTGGACCGGGCCAAGACGGCGTTCTTCTCCAACATCAGCCACGAGTTCCGCACCCCGCTCACCCTGATCAGCGGGCCGTTGCAGGAGTTGCGGGCCCGCCTCGGCGACCAGGACGAGCAGGTCCGCGACGAGCTGGAGGTGATGCACCGCAACGCGTTGCGGCTGGGCAAGCTGGTCACCGCACTGCTCGACTTCTCCCGCATCGAGGCCGGCCGGATGCAGGCGAGCTACGAACCCGTCGACCTGGCCCGGTTCACCGCCGAACTGGCCAGTGTCTTCCGGGCGGCGGTCGAACGCGCCGGCCTCACCCTGGACGTCGACTGCCCGCCGCTGTCCCGGCCGGTCCACGTCGACCGGACGATGTGGGAGAAGGTGCTCCTCAACCTGCTCAGCAACGCGCTGAAGTTCACCTTCCAGGGCGGTATCCGGGTGTCCGTCGCCGAGCGCGACGGCATGCCGACCGTGCAGGTCGCCGACACCGGCGTCGGGGTGCCGGCCGACGAGATCCCCCGGCTGTTCGAGCGCTTCCACCGGGTCCCGCAGGCCCGGTCCCGGTCCCACGAGGGCAGCGGCATCGGACTGGCCCTGGTGCAGGAGCTGGTCGGCCTGCACGGCGGCACCATCACCGTCGACAGCACCCCGGACGTCGGGACCGCCTTCACCGTGCGGTTGTCGTACGGCGTGGCCCACCTGCCCGCCGAGCACGTCGTCACCGGCATCGGCACGGCGACGCCGTCGGACACCGCCGAGCCGTTCGTCCAGGAGGCGCTGCGCTGGCTGCCCGCCGGCGACACCGACGACCGGCCGGCCGGACGACCACCGCCGGCTGACCGTCCCGGCCCGGACCGTCCCCGGGTGCTCGTCGCCGACGACAACGCCGACATGCGCGAGTACCTGCACCGGCTGCTGCGTTCCCGGTACGACGTCACCGCCGTGGGTGACGGGCTCGCCGCCCTGGCGCGGGCCCGAACCGACCTGCCCGACCTGATCGTCAGCGACGTGATGATGCCCGGCCTGGACGGCCTCGAACTGGTCGCCGCGCTGCGCGCCGAACCCCGCACCATGGGGGTGCCGGTGCTGCTGTTGTCGGCCCGCGCCGGTCAGGAGGCCGCCGTCGAGGGGCTGGAGGCCGGCGCCGACGACTACCTGGTCAAGCCCTTCTCCGCCGAGGAGCTGTTGGCCCGGGTCCGGGCCAACGTCGACCTGGCCCGGTTGCGCAACCACCACGCCAACTGGCGGGCTGCGATGATCAACTCGCTGCAGGAGGGCTTCTTCGTCCTCGACGCCGACGGCGCGTTGGTGGAGATGAACACCGCCTTCGCCGACCTGTTCGGCTACGGCCCGGAGGGCCTGCCCTACCGTCCGCGCTATCCATGGTGGCCCGACGAGACCACCGACCCGTCGGCACACCGGCTGGTGGCCGACACGTTCTCCCAGGCCATGACGGTGACCCACGGCTCGTTCGTGGTGCCGCAGCGGCACCGCGACGGTCACCGGCTCTGGACGGCGGTCGCCTTCAACGCGGTCACCGACGACCACGGCCGGCGGCTGGTGGTCGGCACCATCCGCGACGTCACCGCCGAACGGTACGCGGTGCAGCGGGAGACCGCCCTCAGCGCGCTCAACCAGCGGTTGTCCCGGGCCGCCAGCACCACCGAGGTGTTGCGCGCCGGAGTGGAGGAACTACGCCAGCTGTGGCAGGCGCACCGGGTGCTCGCCACCCACTGGCCGGCGGCCGGCACCCCGACGGTGACCGGCACGCCGACCACCGACTGGGCGCAGCTGCCCGACCCGGTGCGCGACACCGTCACCGCGCTGCGGTCGCAGCCACCCCTGCGGATCACCATCGACCCGGCCACCAGTGTCCGGCCGGCCGGGGCCGGCACCACTGTCGACTCGCCGCAGGGTCCGCTGGTGATCTGGCTCGAACTCGACCCGGCGCGGGGTTTCGGCACCGAGGACCAGATGCTGCTGCTGCTCCTGTGCGGTGCCCTCGGGCAGGCGTTGCACCGGGCGCACGCCGCCGACCAGCAACGCGAGGTGGCGGTCGCGCTGCAACGGTCCATCCTCGGCCCGGCCGAGCTGCCCGCCGGCTTCGCCGTACGCTACGAGCCGGCGACCCGCCCCCTGGAGGTCGGCGGCGACTGGTACGACGCGGTGAGCCTGCCCGACGGCCGGATCGGCATCGTCGTCGGGGACTGCGTCGGCCGGGGCCTGCCCGCCGCCGCGGTGATGGGGCAACTGCGCAGTGCCTGCCGGGCCCTGCTGCTGGAGGCGTCCGGCCCGGCCCAGGTGCTCACCGCCCTGGACCGGTTCGCCCGGATGCTGCCCGGGGCGTCCTGCACCACGGTGTTCTGCGGCATCCTCGACCCGGAGACCGGCGAGCTGACCTACAGCAGCGCCGGGCACCCCCCGGCGATCCTCACCCACCCGGACGGCCGCACCGAGCTGCTGGCCGCCGGTCGGGGCAGCCCGCTGGGCATCCCGTCCCCCGGTGGACGCCCCGACGCGACAAGCGTCGTACCGCCCCGGGCCGTGCTGCTGCTCTACACCGACGGACTGGTGGAACGCCGTCGCCAGTCGCTCGACAGCGGGATCGCCCAGGCCGCCTCCGCCGTGCGGGAGCACCACACCGCCGGGGTGCAGCAGCTCGCCGACCGGGTGATGGACCGGATGACCCCGCAGGGCGGCTACGACGACATCGCCCTGCTGCTCTACCGCCACCCGGCACCGCTGGAGTTGTCGTTTCCCGCCGACCGGTTGCAGATGGCCCCGGTGCGCTCCACGCTGCGGCAGTGGCTGCGGCGTACCGGCGCCGACCCGCACGTGGCCCAGGACGTACTCGTCGCCACCGGGGAGGCCTGCGCCAACGCGGTCGAGCACGGCCACCGCGACGCCCGCCCCGGGCTGATCCGGCTGCACGCGGTGGCCGCCGGTGCGGACCTGTTCGTCACGGTGGCCGACTCGGGGCGGTGGAAGGTGCCCGAGATCGACCATGACCGGGGGCGCGGCATCAACCTGATGCGCGCGCTGATGGCACACGTCGACATCCGGACCACCGATGCCGGCACCACCGTCGAGCTGCACACGAGGATCCCCGCATGAACACGCCCCTGGGCCTGTCCACCGGCCTGCGGGCCGACGGCGCACCGGTGCTGACCGTCACCGGCGAGATCGACATGAGCAACGCCGACGAGTTCCGGGCGGCGATCGTCGACGCCGTCGTCGACGGGCACCGGCTGACCGTCGACCTGACCGCCGTGGAATACCTGGACAGCGCCGCCCTCGCCGCGTTGTTCGCCCACGTCGACCGCCTGTCGGTGGTGGCGAACCCGCTGCTGGACAGCGTCCTGACCATCTCCGGTCTGGGTCGACTCACCACGGTCACGATCCGCGACTGAGCCGCCCGGCCGGCGGGTGACCCGGCGCCCCGGGTGATCAGCTCGCCGTCACGCAGAACTCGTTGCCGTCCGGATCGGCCAGCACGATGTCGCCGTCCGCGCCGGCATCCAGCCGGGTGGCCCCGAGGGCGACCAGTCGGTCGACCTCCGCCTGCTGGTCGCCCTCGGGGGCGAGGTCCAGTCGCTGCCGGTTGCGGCCCTGCCTGGGAGCCACGGGCGGACCACCCCAGGCGATCTTCGTGCCGCCGTGCGGTGACTGGACGGCGGTCTCCTGGTCCTGGTCCCAGACCAGCGGCCAGCCCAACGCCGCGCTCCAGAAGAGACCGACCGCCCGGGTGCCGTCGCAGGCGATCTCCCCGAGTGGACCGCAACCGGCGAGGAAGTTGTTGTCCGCCTCGATGACGCAGAACTCGTTACCCTCGGGGTCGGCCAGCACGATGTGCCCCTCCTCGGGTCGCTGCCCGACGTCGAGGTGGGCGCCGCCGAGGTCCAGCGCGGTCGCCACCTGCCGCTGCTGGTCGTCGGGGCTGGTGCTGGTCAGGTGCAGGTGCATCCGGTTCGGACCGGCCTTGCGGGTGGGGCTCGGGACGAACCGGAGGCCGAGCTGGGTGTCCGTGCCGGGCAGGAGCGCCCGACCGGTGGCGTCCTCGACGACCTCCCGGTCGAGCAGGCCGGCCCAGAAGCGCGCCAGTCGGGTCGGATGTCGGGCGTCGAGGGTCAACGTCAGGGGTCCCGAGAGCATCACCGCACCGTAGACACCGGCCGGTGCGGCGACAAGGCAATATCGCCGGGCCCCGACCGGAGCGCGCGGCGGGCCCGATCCCCGCCCGCCGCGCCGGTCTCGCCCCAGCCGTGCCCGTCGCGCCGGTCTCGCGCCCCAGCCGTGCCCGCCGCGCCGGTCTCGCGCCCCCAGCTGCCCGCCCCAGCCGCCGACGGCACCCGGCGGGTGCCCGGTCAGTGGCCGTGCCAGGAACGCCACAGGGACGCGTAGACGCCGTCGCTGGCGACCAGGTCGTCGTGCCGGCCGATCTCGGTGATCCGGCCGTCCTCCAGCACCGCCACCCGGTCGGCGTCGTGCGCGGTGTTGAGCCGGTGCGCGATGGCGATCACCGTCCGGCCGGCCAGCACCGCACCGAGCGCCCGCTCGGTGCGCCGGGCGGTCGTCGGGTCCAGCGCGGCGGTCGCCTCGTCGAGGATCAGGATGTCCGGGTCGGCCAGGACGAGCCGGGCCAACGCCAACTGCTGGGCCTCGGCCGGGCCCAGGTCGCGCACCCCGGCCCCGAGCGGGGTGTCGAGGCCGTCCGGCAGATCGGCGTGCCAGTCGGCCCCCACCGCCGCCAGGGCGGCCCGCAACTGCGCGTCGGTGCCGCCCGGCGCGGCGAACACCAGGTTGTCCCGCAGCGTGCCGAGGAAGACGTGGTGCTCCTGGGTGACCAGGGCGATCCGGCGGCGGCGTTCGGCCGGGTCGAGGTCGGTGACCGCGACCCCGCCGAGGGTCACCATTCCCCGGGCGGGCACGTCGATGCCGGCGAGCAACCGGGCCAGGGTGGACTTGCCCGCCCCGGACGGGCCGACCACGGCCAGCCGTTCCCCCGCCGCGACCGTCAGGTCGATGCCGTGCAGCACCTGCGGGCCGCCCGCGTACCGGAACGTGGCCCCGCGCACCTGCACCATGCGCCCGGTGGGCAGGGCCGCCCGGCCCCGGGGCTCCGGCGGCACCTGCCCCACCCCGAGCACCCGGGCGTACGAGGCGACGCCGCGCTGCGCCTGCTCCACCCACAGCAGCAGCCGGTCCAGCGGGTCGATCGCCTGTTGCAGGTAGAGCGCGGCGGCGACCACCTCACCCAGGCTGACCCGTCCCCGCGACAGCAGCACACCCCCGGTGAGCAGCACGGCGGCGATCGGGAGCGGATAGCTGCCCTCCACCACCGGAAAGAACGCCGACCGCAGGGCGAGGGTGGCCCGTCGGGTGGTCCACACCGCGCCGATGCGGGCGGTGCCGTGGGCGACCCGGTCACGGCCCAGCCGCAACGCCTCGACGGTGCGGGCGCCCTCGGCGGTCGTGGTCAGCGCCTCGGTCAGCTCCGCCGTCGCCGCCCCCTCGGCCAGGTAGGCGGGGGTGGCCCGGCGCAGATACCGGTGGACCGCCAATCCGATCGACGGGAACCCGGCGAGCGCGACCAGGCCGAGCAGCGGGTCCAGCAGGAACACCGCGCCGAACAGCAGCGTCAACTGGGTGCCCGCGATGACCAGCACCGGCACCACGTCACGCAGCATGGTGCCCACCGTGGACACGTCCACCGAGCTGCGGGTGGCCAGGTCACCGGTGCCGGCGTGCTCGACCACCGAGACGGGCAGGCCGAGCAGGCGGGTCACGAAGTCCTCGCGCAGCCGCGCCACGGCCCGCTCACCGAACCGGTGCCCGGCGTACTGGGCGTAGCGGGCGAGCAGCCCCTGCACCAGCACGCAGCCCCCGATGGCCAGCGCCAGCCGGTCCACCGCGCCCGCCCCGGCCCCGGCGGTGACCTGGTCGACGATCCGCCCGATCAGCCACGGCGCGGCCAGCCCGGCGAGGGCGGCGGCGCTGTGCAACGCCAGCACCCCGACGACCGCCCACCGGTCACCGGCGAGCACGTCGCGGGCGGCCCGCCGGACCACCGCCGCACTCGCGACCGGGAGCTTCGTCATCGTCCGGCCCGCCCCACCGGCGTGTCGTCGGTGCCGCTGGTCCGCCAGACCAGCCGCCGGTAGTCCGGGTCGGCGGCCAGCAGCGCGGTGTGCGTCCCGGTGCCGGTGATCCGACCGTCGCGCAGGTGGGCGACCGTGTCGGCGTGCCCGAGCAGCACCGGTGAGGTGCTCAGCAGCACCGTCGTGCGGCCCGTACGGGCCAGCCGCAGGCGCTGCGCCACCCGGGCCTCGGTGTGTGCGTCCACCGCCGACGTCGGGTCGACCAGGATCAGCACCTCCGGGTCGGCGAGCAGGGCGCGGGCCAGCCGGACCCGCTGCCGCTGACCGCCGGAGAGGGTACGGGCCCGGTCGCCGACCGGGGCGTCGAGACCGTCGGGCAGCCCTTCGACGACGTCGCGGGCCGACGCCACGTGCAACGCCGCGTCGATCCGGGCGTCGTCGACGGTGCCCTGTGGACCGGCGAGGATCTGCCGCAGCGTCCCGGCGAAGAGGTACCCGTCGTGGTCGGCGACCAGGATGCGGGAGCGCACCTCGTCGAGGTCGACGGCCGTCAGCGGGACCCCGCCCCAGGTGACCGCGCCGGTGACGTACCGCCCCAGCCGGTCGGCCAGGGCCGCCGCGTCGCCCGGGTCGTCGGCGGCGACGCCGATCAACCGGCCCACCGGGACCGTCAGCCCGCTGTCGGGGTCGTGCAGCGGGGCCGGGCCGGCCGGGGCGGGACAGGTCGCCGGGCCGCCCACCGGGTCGGGGGCGAGCCGGAGCAGGTCGACGATCCGCCGGGCGGCGACCCGGCCCTGGATCAACTGGTAGCTGCCCTCCAGCAGGAACCAGACCGGCACGATGAGCACCGCCACGTAGCCGTAGACGGCCACCAGTTGCCCGACGGTGATCTCGCCCGCCGCGGCCGTGCGGGCGGCCAGCCACACCACCACGGCGAGGAACAGCCCGGGGATGACGGCGGTCAGCGCGTCGACCCAGCTGAGCACCGCACCGACCCGGTAGCCCTCGGCCCGCAGCCGTTGCGACCGGGCGGCGTACCGGCGGGCGAACAGGTGCCGGCCGCCCACCCCGGCGAGCACCCGCAGGCCGGCGACGATGTCGTCGGCCCGGGTGGTCAGCTCGCCCTGCTGTTGCCGGTAGACCGCCTCGGCCCGCTCCAGCCGGCGCAGCAGCGGGCCCACGACCAGCGCGATCACCGGCACCCCGAGCAGCGTCACCAGCGCCAGCACCGGGTCGATCGACCAGAGCACCACGGCCGCGACCGCGTACGCCAGTACCGCGCCCACCCCGGGGCCGGTCAGCGTGAGCACCTGCGAGGTGCGCACGATGTCGTACCCGCCGACGGTGGCGACGTCCCCGGCGGCGAGCCGGCGGGGCAGCACCGCCCCGACCCGGGCGAGTTGCCGCAGCAGCACGGCCGCCGAGCGGGCGCTGGCGTCCTCGCGGATGAACGTCATGGTCCGGTGCCGCATGATGCCCGCCCAGGCCAGCGCGGCCCCGGCGACGACGATCGCGGCGACCCAGCCGAGCAGCGCCCCGGTGTCGCCGGTGCGCAGCCCGTCGTCGACGGCACGGGCGACCAGGAACGGCCGCACCGACAACCCCACCATCCAGACCGTGCCGAACAGTGACCCGCGCAGCACCCGCCACGGTTGGCTGCGGACCAGCCACCAGATGTACCGCAGCGGCCCCGCCGTGTCCGGGGTGCCCGGGTCCGGGTGGGGCAGGCGTGGAGGCACCGACCCAGGCTAGTCACCGGCCGTCGGCCGCACCGGCCCGTACGCGGCCACGGCGCGGTGGCGTACACCTCAGTGCCCGGCGGGGTGGCGGCATTGACGCGGCGTACGGCGACCGGCAAGCTCCTGTGCTCGGATCGTCGGCGGGGGGTCGCCGGCCACGGCGGGGGAGGGGCGATGACGCGGCGGCCGGCAACCCGCTTGTCGTCGCTGCTCACCACGCTGCTCGTCGTCGGCACGGCGACGGTGGCCGTCCCCGACCCGGCGCGTGCGGCGGCACCGGCCACGGTGTGCCGGGTCCGCGACGGGCGGCTGACCGAGATCTCCGGCATGGTCGCCACCGACTCCGGGTTCGTGATGGTCAACGACGGCGCCGACGAGGCGTCCCGGCGGCGCATCTTCTTCCTCGACACCCGGTGTGCGGTGGTGCGCACGGTGGCCTACCCGTCGCGGCCCCGCGACACCGAGGACCTGGCGGTCGGCGCGGACGGCACGGTCTGGGTCGCCGACACCGGCGACAACGACCGGACCCGGTCGACGGTGGCGCTGTGGAAGCTCGCGCCCGGGGCCCGCCGGCCGGTGCTGCACCGCCTGGCGTACCCCGACGGGGCGCACGACGCGGAGGCGCTGCTGCTCGACGGGGCCGGCCGGCCGGTGCTGGTGACCAAGCAGGGCGGCAGCGCCGGCGTCTACCTGCCGGCCGGGCCGCTGCGGGCCGGCGCGACGGTGCCGTTGACGCTGGCCGGGCAGGTCCGGTTGCCACTCACCACGACCCCGAACCCGTACTCGTTCTTCGGCCGTCGGCTGGTCACCGGCGGGGCCGTCGCCCCGGACGGCCGCCGGGTCGTGCTGCGCACCTACGCCGACGCCTTCGAGTACGAGGTGACCGACGGCGACGTGGTGGCCGCGCTGACCGGCGGCACGCCCCGGACCGTGGCGCTGCCCGACGAGCCGCAGGGCGAGTCGGTCAGTTACAGCCGCGACGGCCGCTGGCTGCTCACCGTCTCCGAGACCGCCGGTCAGCCACCCGGCACCCGGCCGACGGTGCTGCGTTACGCCCGCCCGGCGGCCCCCACGCCGGCCGTGTCGTCCCCACCCGCCCCGACGGCGTCCGACGGAGCCCCGACAGCAGCGTCCAGTGGTGCCCCGACAGCAGCGTCCCCGGGCGCGACCGCCACCGCCGTTGCCCGGTCCGGCGTCGACGGGACCCGGTCGCTGCTGCTGGGGGTCGGGGTGATCGTCGCCGGCCTGCTGCTGGCGGCGCTGGTCGGGGTCGTCCGGGCGCGGCGGACCCGCCACTGAAGCGGGGGACGGCGACGGCCGGGTGTCCCGGTGAGGGATGCTGGACCCGTGCAGATCAGCATCCTCGGCCCGCTCGCCGTCGACGGCCGGCCGGTCCGGGGCGAACGGCTCGCCGCCGTGATCCGCACGCTGGTCGACGCGCGGGGCCGGGCGGTCTCCACCCCGTTGCTGGTGGACGCGGTGTGGGACGGCACGCCCCCGGACGACGCGACCGGCGCGGTACAGGCCCTGGTCTCCCGGGTACGCCGGCTCGGGCTGCCGGTGCTCGCGGTGCCGGGTGGCTACCGGTTGCCCGCCGAACAGGTCACCGTCGACGCGGTCCGGGCCCGGTCGCTGCTGGAGCGGGGCCGGGCCGCCCTGCGTGACGGTGCCGGGCCGGCCGCCCGGGACGCCGCCGACGCGGCCCGGGTGCTGTTCCCCGAGGTCCCGGCCTGGGACACCGAGGAGACCAGCCGGCTGTTCGCCGACGTCGTCGCGTTGCGCGCCGAGGCGGCGTTGACCGGCCCCGGCCCGTATGACGACAGTGACCTGCGGCGGCTCGTCGCGCGGACCCCGCCGGACGAGCCGTCGGCCGCCCTGCTGGTCCGGATGCTCGCCGCCCAGGGGCGCGACGCCGAGGCCCTGGAGGTGGTCGCGCGGTTGCGCACCGAACTGGCCGACCGCTACGGCACCGACCCGTCGCCGGTGATCAGCCAGGTCCACCTGGCGTTGCTGCGGGGTGAACTGACCGCCCCGACCGGCCCGGCGTCGCCGGTCACGTCGACCCGGACCGCCCTGCCGGCCGCGTGGCGGCGGCCGGCGACGGCGCTCGTCGGCCGGGAGCACGACGTCGAGGCGGTGGAGGTGGCGCTGACCGAGGCGGCGCTGGTGACCGTCGTGGCCACCGGTGGCGCGGGCAAGACCCGGCTCGCCGCCGAGGTGGTACGCCGGGCGGTGGCGGCCGGACGACCGGCCCGGGTGATCGAACTCGCCGGCCTGCGGGCCCCCGAGGAGGTGCTGCCCACCGTCCTGGCTGCTCTCGGCGGGGCGGACACCACGACGGCCGGCGGCCCCCTGGGTCTCGACCGGCGGGTGCTCACCCCGCAGGAGCGGCTGCGTGCCCTCGCGCCGGATCTCGACGGCCTGGTGGTGCTGGACAACTGTGAACATCTCCTGGATCCGGTGGCGGCCGTCGTCGCGGACCTGGTCGCGGTGTGCCCACCGGAGGTGACCGTGCTGGCGACCAGCCGGGCGCCGCTGGGTCTGGCCGGTGAACGGGTGCACCGCTTGGCCGTGCTGCCCGACGCCGATGCGGTGGCCCTGGTCGAGTCCCGGGCCCGCGCCGGTGGTGCGGTGCCCACCGGGGACACCGACCGCACGTTGGCGCTGTGTCACCGGCTGGACAACCTGCCGCTGGCCCTCGAACTGGCCGCGGCCCGGCTGCGGCACATGCCGATCGACGACGTGCTCGCCGGGCTGACCGACCGGTTCGCCCTGCTCGACGCCGCGCTGCGTGGCCTGCCGGAGCGGCACGCGAGCCTGTGGGCGATGGTCGACTGGAGCCGGGAACTCCTCGCCCCCGCCGACCGGGACCTGCTCCAGCGGGTCGCGGTGGTCCCCGCCCCGTTCACCGCCGACCTCGCCGCCGCCGTCGCCGGTGTCCCCGACGTCCGGCGTGGGCTGGCGCGGCTGGTCGAACAGTCCCTGCTGACCCTCGTCGAGGGCGACGGCCCACCCCGCTACCGGATGCTGGAGACCGTCCGCGAGTACGGCGAGGCCCGGCTCGACGCCGCCGGTGACCGCGCCACCGCCATGGCCGGCCTGGTCGGCTGGGCCCGGCGGCAGGCGACCGGGCTGCTCGACCGGTTCATCGGCCCCGACCAGCTCGACGCGTTCGCCAGGTGCGCCGCCGAGCAGGACAACCTCGTCGCCGGCCTGCGGTGGGCGCTCGGGCACGACGACGAACCGGCCGTGGTGGACATCGCCACCCCGCTGTTTCACCTGTGGGCGGTACGGGGCCTGCACCTGGAGGTCTCCGGCTGGTCCCGGGGCCTGCTGCACCTCGACGCCCCCGGGCGGCGACACGGCTCGGCGATCGTCTCCGGCCGCAGCGGCGGTCGGCCGTTGCCCGACGCCGACCGGCTGGCCTGGATGTGCCTGCTGGTGGTGGTCAACGCCGGCATCACCGGCCCGCTCCGGCTCGCCGTGCTCGCCCGCCGGGCCCTGCGCCGGCTGTTGACCGAGCGCCCCCGGGAGGTCTCCTCCCGGCACGCGGTGCTCGCCTCGGTGCTGCCGGCGTTCGACCATCTCGACCCGGAGTTGGCGCTGCCGGGCACCTTCACCCTGATCGAGCATCCCGACCCGTACGTGCAGGGCTTCGGCCTGTTCGCCCGCGCGGCGATCGGGGACAGCGGGGGTCTGCCGGCGGCCTCGGTGGCCGACGCCGAGCAGGCGTACCGTCGGTTCGAGACGGCCGGCGACCACTGGGGGATGGCGATGGCGGCGCAGGTCGTCGGGCACGGCCTGACTCCCACCGACGGCAGGTCCACCGAGTGGCTGGCGCGCGGCGTGCACCACATGGAGCTGATCGGCGCCACCCAGGACGTCCGCGCCGCCCAGGTGGTGCTGGACGTGCAGCTCGCGCTGCGCGGTGACCCGGCGGCCGAGCGGCGGTTGGTCGAGACGGCGACCCCCGGTCAGGGCGAGGAGGTGGAGACCGCGCAGGCGGGCCTGGGGTTGGCCCGCCTCGCCTGGCAGCGCGGGCGGCATGCCGAGGCGCTCGACCACGCCGACGCGGTGGTCCGCGCGCTGGCCGGCTGGACCGGCCCGCCACCGCAGCCCCGGGTCGTGCTGCGGGTCGCGGTGGCGGTGCTGCGCCTGCGGATCGCCGAGGTCTGGCCGGCCGCCCGGCGCGACGTCGACGCCCGCGCCACCGACCTGCTGGCCGCCGCCGGTGCGGAGGCGCTGTCGTCGCGGGACCTGCCGGTGATCGGGACCTGGGCGTTGGGTGGCGCCGAACTCGCCGCCTGGCGCGACGACGTCGGGACCGCCCGGGAGTTGTTCGCGCTCGGCACCCGGCTGGGCAGCAACTCGGCGGCGTTCTTCCCGTCGGGCATCGGGGAACGGCTCACCGCCGCCCTCGGTGACGAGGCGCGGCGGGAGCCGTTGCTGGCCGGGTGGCGGGCGCGGCCGGCCGCCGCGGCCGCCACCCGCATCGGCGAGCTGATGGACGACCTGCTCGGCCGGATCACACCCGCCGACGGTACGCCCGCAGCGCCAGTGGCATGAACACCGCCACGAAGCCGGCGCACCACAGCAGCGTCCACCACACGTGGTTGCCGACCGGGGTGCCGAGGAACAGTCCGCGCATCGCCGTCACCAGGTGGGTCAGCGGGTTCACCGTCACCACCGCCTGCATCCAGCCCGGCAGGGTGCCGGCGGCGACGAACACGTTGGACGCGAAGCTCAACGGCATGATCAGCGCGAACATCACCCCCTGCACCGCGCCCGGCGTGCGGACCTTCATCCCGACGTAGACCGGCAGCCAGCTCAGGCAGAGCGCGAACAGCACCGCGAGCAGGCACCCGGCGAGGGCCTGCACCGGGCCGGACTCGATCCGGAAGCCGAGCAGGTAGCCGATCGCCAGCGTCGACACGGTCACGATCACGTACCGCACCACGTCGCCGAACACCGCCCCGACCAGCGGTGCGGACCGGGGGACGGGCAGCGAACGGAACCGGTCGAAGATGCCCTTGGCGATGTCGGTGTTGAGGTTGACACCGATCGCGATGCACCCGGTGGCGATGGTCTGCGCCAGGATGCCCGGCAGCAGGTACTGGAGGTAGTCGTGGGTGGAGCCGGCGACCGCGCCACCGAAGACGTACACGAAGATGACCAGGAACAGCACCGGTTGCAGGGTGACGTCGATCAACGCCTCCGGGGTCCGCCAGGTCTTGATCAGGCTGCGTTTGGCCAGCGCCAGCGAGTGCCGCAGCAGGCGCAACGGCCGGGGCTGCGCCACGACCGTGGACAGCGTCGGCCCGGTGCGGGGCGGGGTGCCGGTCAGGGTGCTCATGCGGCGACCTCCGTACGGGTGGTGTCGTCGTCGGCCGCGGTGCGGCCGGTGAGGGTGAAGAAGACCTCGTCGAGGCTCGGCAGGTGCAGCGAGAGTTCGGTGACCGCGATGCCGGCGGCGGCCAGCCGGGCGACGCTCTCGGTCAGCGCGGAGTCGTCGGAGACCGGTACCGCGAGCACACCCCGGCGGATCTCGTCGGCGGGTGCGCCGGAGCCCACCCGGGACAGGATCGCCGCCGTCGGGGCCAGCTGTGCCGGGTCGGTCGGGCGTACCTCCAGGGTCTGTCCGCCGACGATCCGCTTGAGCCCGTCCGGGGTGTCGTGGGCGATGACGCGGCCGTGGTCGATCACCGTGATGGCGTCGGCCAGCGCGTCGGCCTCCTCCAGGTACTGCGTGGTGAGCAGCACGGTCGCCCCGTTGGTCACCAGCGACCGGACCACGTCCCACATGTCCTCGCGCTTGGCCGGGTCGAGGCCCGTCGTCGGCTCGTCCAGGAAGATCACGTCCGGTGAGCCGACCAGGCTGGCGGCCAGGTCCAGCCGGCGGCGCATCCCACCGGAGTAGGTCTTGGCCGGCCGGTTCGCGGCGGCGGTCAGGTCGAACCAGTCGAGCAGTTCGGCTGCCCGCCGTCGCGCGCCGGCCCGGCCGAGTTCCAGCAGCGTCCCGAACAGTTCCAGGTTCTGCCGCCCGGTCAGGTCCTCGTCGACCGAGGCGTACTGGCCGGTGAGGCCGATGGACTGCCGGACCCGCTCGGCCTGGCGTACCACGTCGAGGCCGTTGATCCGGGCGGTGCCGGCGTCCGGGGTCAGCAGCGTGGACAGGATGCGCACGGCGGTGGTCTTGCCGGCCCCGTTGGGGCCGAGCACCCCGAGCACGGTGCCCCGGGGCACGGCGAGGTCCACCCCCTGCAACGCCCGGGTGCGGCCGAAGGACTTGACCAGGCCCTCGGCCTCGATCATCAGTTCAGCTGTCATGCCGTGCAGCGTGCGCCGGTCGGCTGACACCGCGCCGACACGCCGCCGACACCGGCTGACATCCGCAGGCAGGGGGTGCTGCGGTGGCCCGGGGGATGCTGCGGTGGCCCGGGGGGATGGTGCGGTGGCCCCACCGCCGGCGGTGGGGCCGCGCGGTCGTCGGCGGGTCGGGTCAGCAGCGGACGATGGTCGAGTTGGTCAGGGTGATGTTGCTGATGGTCAGGTTGTCGGCGCAGGGGTTCTCCACGATCCGGTTGTTGACCAGGGTGAAGTTGCGCAGGGTGAGGTCCCGGTTGCCGGGGAACTCGGTGCGTTCGGCCAGCCGCACCTCGCCGCCGCCGCTGATGGTTCCGCCGTTGGTGGCCAGGCTCACCCCGTAGCAGTTCTCGATCAACACGGCGTTGTTGCCGGTGTTGGCGATGTCGACCCGGTCGATCGTCGCCCCGCCGGACTCGGAGACGCAGAAGACGCCCCGGCCGCCGCCCCGGGCCCGGACGGTGCCGACCCGGATGTTGGTCGGGTAGCTGTCGCCGATGCGGCCGTTGCGGTTGGCCATCCGGAACGCGGCGTACCCGGTGCCGGTGCCGGCGTTCTCGGCGTCCACGGTGGACACGGTGGCGTTGATGGTCTGGTTGAGCAGCAGGCCGGACTCGCCGACGTTGCGGGCGGTGACGGTGCCCACGGTCAGCCCGTCCACCCCGTACGTCTCCACGGCGTGCGAGCTGGCGCCCGAGACGTACACGTTGTCGATGCGCACGTTGCGGGTCCACTGGCTGGTGTCGCCCCGGTTGTCGACGCGGACGCCGAGGCCGGCGGAGAGCCGCATGTCGAGCTGCCCCAGCACGACGTTGGTGACGTTGCGCAGGAAGACCCCGTAGAGCGGGGTGCCGGTGAGGGTGAGGTGCTGCACCTCGACCTGGGTGGTGCCCCGGGAGTAGACGGGGGCCTGGTCCCCCGAGCCGGTGCCGGTGACGTTGATCGTCCCGCACACGTCGAGGGTGGTGTAGCTGGGCAGCGAGATGCGGGAGTTGGCGCTCATCGTGCCCGAGCCGCGCACCACCACCCGCTGTTTGCTGGTCCGCCCGGCGGTGAGGCTGTTCACCGCGGCCTGCACGGCGGCCCGCAGGTCGGTGCCGGTGTGCACGGTCGTGCCACCGTTGCGGACGGTCCAGGTGCCGCCGGCCAGCACCGCCTCGGCCTGGAACGCGCCGCTGCCGCAGTCGGCCGTGCCGCCCGGCCGGACGAGCTGCCACTGCTGGTTGGCCCCGTCGAGGTCCTGGTACTGGGAGATGGTCGCCCCGTCGGCGGTGGACCGTTCCCACACGTCGAGGGCCTTGCCGGAGTGCCGGTTGAGCAGCCGGACGTAACCGCCCGTGGAGTCGACGAGCCGGAAGTGCTGCCGGGTGTTGCCGCTGGCGGCCGGGTTCTGCACCAGGGCGGTGCCGTC
Source organism: Micromonospora sp. NPDC049257 (assembly GCF_040678915.1). NCBI lineage: Bacteria > Bacillati > Actinomycetota > Actinomycetes > Micromonosporales > Micromonosporaceae > Micromonospora > Micromonospora sp. NPDC049257. The sequence goes on along the minus strand of NZ_JBFAQU010000023.1, from coordinate 56,329 downwards.
GAGGGCGTTGGGCAGTTCGAGGACCTTGCCGCTGTGCGCCGAGCGGATCTGGTGGTAGCCGCTGCCGACGTCGACGAAGCGCCACCGCTGCACGGCGAGGTCGTTGCGGGTGTACTGCTTGACCGGTGCGCCGTCGGCGGTGGCCCAGTCGTACAGGTCCATCGCCTTGCCACTGTTGCGGTTGACGAGCACGTAGTCCGCGCCGGGGTCGACGGTGGCCGCCGAGGCGGCCGGTGGGGCGACGGTGGTGGCGGTGGCGACCAGGGCGAGGACGGTGACGGCCAGCAGGCCGGGTCGCCGGGGGCGGGATCTCCGGGTGGGGGTGACGGGTGGCATGGGGCTCCTTCTGCGGGGGTGCGGTGCCGGGACGGGCGGCCTCCGGCTGTACCGTATCGACAGAGGTGGATTCGGGCAATTGCCCGCCGATCAGTGCCGATCCGGGCAGGCCAGGACACCGTCCCGTCGGCCGAACGGGGGCACCCGTGCGGCCGTCGTGCCGACCGGCCCACCGGTGCCGGTGCGGTGCGGGGCGCTGTTATCGTCAGCGGCCGGGCGGCGACCGGGCCGCCCGCTCGTCTCCGGACAGGTGGTCGCCGTGACCCGGGCCCGTACGCTCGTCCCGCCCGTGCTGCTGGGCCTCGTCGTCGTGGCGCTGCTGCTGTCCGGCCTGCACCCTTACGACCGGCTCACCTGGCTGCTGGAGACGGTCTGGGTGATCGTCGGGGTGCCGGTGGTGCTACTGGTGTGGCGGCGGTTCCCGTTGACCACCCTGCTGTGCTGCCTGCTGGCGGCGCACGCGCTGATCCTCATTGTGGGCGGGCACTGGACCTACGCACGGGTCCCGTTGGGCGACTGGGTACGCGACGCGCTCGACCTCTCCCGCAACCCGTACGACCGGCTCGGGCACTTCGTGCAGGGCTTCGTCCCGGCGATCCTGGTCCGCGAGATCCTCGTCCGCCGGTCCCCGTTGCGGGGCAGCCGCTGGCTCGCCCCGCTGGTGGTCTGTGCCTGCCTGGCCTTCAGCGCCTTCTTCGAGATGATCGAGTGGTGGTCCTCGGTGGCCGGTGGCTCCGCCGCCGCCGACTTCCTCGGCACCCAGGGCGACGTCTGGGACACCCAGTGGGACATGTTCCTCGCGCTGGTCGGGGCGGTCACCTCGCTGACCCTGCTCAGCCGGTGGCACGACCGTCAGCTGCCGGCCGCGACGCCCGCCCGCCCGGCTCCTGCCGTCGCGGTGGGCTGACCGGCCGGGCGGCAGGTCACGGCCGGTCGGCCCAGTCGTCGAGGACGGTGGCGACGTCCAGCGGGTCCGCCGGGTCCGGTGCCGGTCGCGGCGCAGCGGCGGGCGTCCGGGCGAACCGGGGTGCCGGTGCCGGCTGCACCTCGCCGCCCACCGCGACGAAGGTGCCCCGGGCGGCGTTGTGCGGATGGCGGTGCGCCTCGGTGGGGGCGAGCACCGGCGCGACACAGGCGTCGAGGTCGGCGAAGACCGCCGTCCACTCGTCGCGGGTGCGTTCGGCGAACCGGGCGGTGAACCGGCGGCGCAGCTCCGGCCAGCCGTCCGGGTCGTGCTGGGCGGGCAGCGTCGGGTCGTCGGCCAGGCCCAGCCCGGTCAGCAGCGCGGCGTAGAACGCCGGCTCCAACGCGCCCACCGCCACGAACCGGTCGTCGGCGGTGCGGTAGGTGTCGTAGAACGGGGCGCCGCCGTCGAGCAGGTTGGCACCGCGGGGCGCGGACCACCGACCGTCGCCGAGCATCCCGTGCAGGAACGCGGTGAGCAGCGCCGACCCGTCGACCATCGCGGCGTCGACCACCTGCCCGAGGCCGGAGCGTTCCCGTTCCAGCAGCGCGGCCAGCACGCCGGTGGCGAGCAGCATCCCGCCCCCGGCGAAGTCGCCCAGCAGGTTCAGCGGGGCGTGCGGGCGTTCTCCGGGGCGGCCCAGCGGTTCCAGCGCGCCGGACAGCGCGATGTAGTCGATGTCGTGCCCGGCGCGGGCGGCCAGCGGACCGTCCTGACCCCAGCCGGTCAACCGGGCGTACACCAGGCGGGGGTTGCGGTCCCGGCAGGTCCGGGGCCCGAAACCGAGCCGCTCGGCCACCCCCGGCCGGTACGCCTCGACCAGCACGTCGGCCCGTTCGACCAGGCGCAGCAGGTCGGCCACCCCGGCGGGGGTCTTCAGGTCCAGGGTGGTGACCCGGCGGCCCCGGTGCAGCGGCCCGGTCGTCGGGGCGGCCAGTCGTCCCGGGGCGGGGCCGCCGGGCCGGTCGACGCGCACCACGTCCGCGCCGAGGTCGGCCAGCACCATGCAGCCGAACGGGGCCGGGGCCAGGCTCGCCAGCTCCACCACCCGCACCCCGGCCAGCGGCCCGGTGGCGTCGGGCCGGCGGTCAGAGGGCACGGGCGATCAGCTCCTTCATGATCTCGTTGGTGCCGCCGTAGATCTTCTGCACCCGGGCGTCGGCGTACATCCGGGCGATCGGGTACTCGGTGGTGTAGCCGTAGCCGCCGAACAGTTGCAGGCAACGGTCGACGACCTCGCACTGCCCCTCGGTGAGCCAGGCCTTCGCCATCGCCGCGGTGGCCACGTCCAGCTCGCCCCGGTCGTGCCGGGCGATGCAGTCGTCGAGGAAGACCCGGCTGACCCGGGTGCGGGTGGCGCACTCGGCCAGCACCATCCGGGTGTTCTGGTGGCCGATCAGCGGTTTGCCGAAGGCGGTGCGTTCCTTGACGTACGCGGTGGTCAGCTCCACCGCCCGCTGCATCGCCGCGACCGCCCCGATGCCGATGACCAGGCGTTCCTGGGGCAGTTGCCGCATCATCTGGCCGAAGCCGAGCCCTTCGGCGCCGCCGAGCAGGTGCGTCGTCGGCACCCGCAGGTCGTCGAAGAACAGCTCGGCGGTGTCGTTGCCGTGCAGCCCGATCTTGGACAGCAGCCGGCCCCGCCGGAACCCGGCCCGGTCGTCGGCGACCTCGCAGACCAGCAGGGAGATGCCGGCGGCCCGTTGCGTCGGGTCGGTCTTGACGGCCAGGATGAGCAGGTCCGCGAGGCCACCGTTGCTGATGAACGTCTTGGCCCCGGTGACCAGGTAGTCGTCGCCGTCGCGGACGGCCCGGGTCCGCATCGCCTGCAGGTCGGAGCCGCCGTCGGGTTCGGTCATCGCGATCGCCCCGACCAGTTCGCCGCGGCACAGGCCGGGCAGCCAGCGGCGCTTCTGTTCGGCACTGCCGTAGGCGACCAGGTAACCGGTGACGATGCCGCTGTGCACGCCGAGGCCGAGGGTGCTCTCCCCGACGTGCGTCTGCTCGTGCAGCAGGACCGCCTCGTGGGTGAAACCGCCGCCTCCGCCGCCGTACTCCTCGGGCACGGACAGGCCGAGCAGGCCCAGCTCGCCGGCACGCCGGTAGTGGTCGCGGTCCGGGTGGCCCTGCGCCAGCAGCCGTTCGGTGTGCGGCAGCACCTCCCGGGTGAAGAAGTCACGGGCCAGGTCGGCGAGGTCGTCGTGCTCGGGCGCGCGCCACGGTGGGGAGTAGTCGTGGAGTCCAGGCGTCGGCATGGATACACCCTCACGCCCTGTTGGCGGCGTGTCAACAATTCCTGATCATCGTCCGGTGGCCCGCCCGGTCTGCCCGAGCGGACCGGTGCCGCACCGGGTCGGGGAGACCGGCGCAGCCGCCGCCGCCCGGCTGACGGGACCCGTCGTCGGCCCGGGGTGTGTCGCGCCGACCTGCCGATAGGGTGCGGCGGGTGAGCGTTGACACGGAATCACGGCGACGGCGGCTGGAGCCCGACGCCCGGCGCGGGCAGATCCTCGCCTGCGCGGTGCGGCTGTTCGGCGCGCGCCCCTACGCCGACGTGTCCACCACCGACGTCGCCCGCGAGGCCGGGGTGGCCCGGGGCCTGATCAACCACTACTTCGGCACCAAGAAGCAGCTCTACCTGGAGGTCGTCCGGGTGATGGTGACCGTGCCCGGGGTGGCCGTCGAGCGACTGCCCGCCGGTGACCTGCGCACCCGGGTCGACGCCAGCGTCACCTGGTTCCTCGACGTGGTGTCCCGGCACCGCGATTCCTGGCTGGCCGCGGTGACCGCCGGGGGGATGGGCCACGACGCCGACGTCGCCCGGGTGCTCACCGAGGCCGAGGAGGTCGCGGCGGACAGCGTCCTGGTGGCGGTGGGGTTGGCCGACGTGACCGTCCGCCGGGCCGAACTGCGCGCCATGATCCGGGCGTACGGCGGGCTGGCCACCGCGACCGCCCGGGAGTGGCTCCAGCGGGGCGCGTTGGACCGTGACCAGGTGCACCTGCTGCTGACCGCCACCCTGCTGACCATCGTGGAGCAGGTCTATCCGGCGGTCGTCGGCCCGGCCGGGGCCTCTCAGGCGGGTGGAGCCGGATCGGGCCGTTGCACCGCCATCGGCACGGTGTCGAGCCGGGCCCAGTCCTGACTGATCCCGGCGGCGGTGCGCAGCAGGCGGGGCAGGTGCTCGTCGGTGAGCCGTTCCAGTGAGGTCTCGGCGGCGTGCACCGTGACGTTGAGCGCGGCCACCACCCGGCCGTCGCCGTCGCGTACCCCGGTGGCGATCGACCGGATGCCGGCGGCCAGGTCCTGGTCGGCCAGGGCCCAGCCGCGTGCCCGCACCTCACGCAGCTCCCGGTCCAGCTCGTCGCGGTCCGGCCGCCAGCGGGCGGTGATGCCGGAACGGCCGGGCACGGCCAGTACGGCGGTGAGTTCCGCCGGGGTGAGGGCGGCCAGCAGCACCTTGCCCATCGAGGTGGCCACGGCCGGGAACCGGGTGCCGATGGTCACCGCGAGCGTGACGATCTTGGGCACCGCGACCCGGGACACGTAGACGATGTCGCTGCCGTCGAGCTGGGCCAGCGACGTCGACTCGTCGGTCTCGGTCACCAGCTGTCGCATGTGCGGGCGGGCCACGTCCCAGATGCTCAACGAGTTGACGTAGGCCACGCCCAGCTCCAGCACCCGGGGGGTGAGCGCGAAGCCCCGGTCGGCGGTGCGGACGTAGCCCAACTCCTCCAGGGTGAGCAGGATGCGCCGCACGGTGGGGCGGGCCAGCCCGGTCACCGCCGCGATCTCGCTGAGGGTCATCGTCGGCTGGCCCGGACGGAAGCAGCGCAGCACGTCGAGGCCGCGCGCCAGCGCCTCGATGAAGTCGGTTCCGGCCTCGCGCCCCATGGAGTCCCTTCGCTGGCTGCCCCGCGCCCGGCGGGTGGTCACCGCCGGGCGCGTCGGATGGCTATTGTTTCCACTGCGCCGAGCCGGCGTCCCACTGGGTGTAGGTGTACGGGTTGTCCAGCACCGCAGTCTCGGGGACGTCCGGGTTCATCCCCTTCTCCCACGCGTCGGCGCCCATGGTGTCGGTGAGGTGTTCGACGGTGCGTCCGACGGCGGCGCGGGCGGCGGCGAGGTCGACGCCGACCAGCCGGTGCTCGTGCTTGACCAGCCGGCCGTCGATCAGCACGGTGTGCACGTCGCCGCGCTGGGCCTGGAACACCACGTGGCCGTAGGGGTGCAGGATCGGGAACATCACCGGGGAGTTGTCGTTCTTGATCAGCACCACGTCCGCCTTGCGGCCCGGGGTGAGGGCGCCGACGAGGTGGTCGAGGCCCAGGGCCCGGGCACCGCCCCGGGTGGCCCACTCCACCACCTGCTCGGCGCGCAGGTGGCAGTGGGTGACGGTCTCCTGTCGACCGTGCGCCTCGAGGTGTTCCCGGGACCGGTCGGCGCTCAGCGTGGCGCGCATCGCGGAGAACAGGTCCCCGCTCCACCAGACGCTCGTGTCCATGGACAGCGAGACCGGGATGTCGTGGTGCCGTAGCTGCCAGGTGGGCGGGTAGCCCTGGCCTGCGCTCTGCTCGCTCTCGGTGGACACCGAGACCGAGCCGCCGGTTGCCGCGATCCGGTGGTACGAGTCGCGGTTGAGGGTGGCGGCGTGCACGTAGACCGTCGAGTCGGTCATGAACCCGTGCTCGTGCATCAGCCGGATGCCGTCGTCGTTGGTGGCCCCCCACACCCCGGCGTGGGTGGTGACCGGCACCCCGAGGTCCCGGGCCACCTCGAAGGCGGCCCGCTCGGGGAAGGCCGGGTCGCCGGTGACGTCGAAGGCCATCTGGAAGCCGAGCCGGTCGCCGCGGCCGTGGATGCGGCGGGTGACGAAGTCGCGGAACTCGGGGGTGGTGGCCCACTCCCACGGACCCTGTTGCAGGTTGCCGTAGGCGAGCACGAACCGGCCCGGCACCGCCTCCAGGGCGTCGACGGCGGCATCGGCGTGCTGCGGGGTCTGCAGGCCGTGTGACCAGTCCACGGTGGTGGTGACGCCGGCGTCGACCGCTTCGATGGCGGCGAGCAGGTTGCCGGCGTAGACGTCCTCGGGGCGGAACAGCTTGCCGGACTCCAGGTAGTACCAGACGAAATACTGGGTCAGCGTCCAGTCGGCACCGTAGCCGCGCATCGCGGTCTGCCACATGTGCCGGTGGGTGTCGATCATGCCGGGCATGACGATGCCGCCGGCCGCGTCGATCTCCCAGGTGCCCTCCGGCACGGCCAGTTCCGCGCCGACGGCGGCGATCCGGTCGTCGATCACCAGCACGTCGGCGCGGGGGAGCACCGTGTGGGTGTCGTCCATGGTCAGCACCAGGCCGTTGCGGAAGACCACCGGCTGGCCTGCCGCCGGTGTCCGCCCCTCGTTCGCACTCATCGCCGCCACTTCCGTTCCGGGGTGCCTGCGGACGCTTGTCCGCTCTACGGTCAGATCAGGGTTTCGCCAGTGTGTTCCCGGTCACCGGCCATGTCAAGAGCACGTTACCGTCGTGTCTCCGGTTGCTTTCTAACGCGTGGACCTGGGAGTTTCCCGAGAATTTAGTCGAGGTGTTGACGTCTCATGGAGTCATCGGGAAACTGATCGAGCGGACACTCGTCCGCCTAGCGGTCAACGAGAGGGTGGATCATGGCGGAGGAGACACCGGGCCGGACCGGCCCGCTGCACGGCGTCGTGGTGGCCGACTTCTCCCGCATCCTCGCCGGGCCGTACGCCACCATGCTGCTGGCCGACCTCGGCGCCGAAGTGATCAAGGTGGAGGGGCCCGGCGGCGACGACACCCGCACGTGGATGCCCCCGGTCCGCGACGACGTCTCCACCTACTACCTGGGCATCAACCGCAACAAGCGGTCCATCGCCCTTGACCTGAAGGACCCCGACGACCTGGCCGTGGCCCACCGGCTGGCCGCCCGGGCCGACGTCCTGATCGAGAACTTCAAGCCCGGCGGGCTGCGCCGCTTCGCCCTCGACTACGACACCGTGGCCGCCGGCAACCCCCGGGTGGTCTACGCCTCGATCAGCGGGTTCGGCACCGGCGCGGGCGCGGGCTACCCCGGATACGACCTGATGGTGCAGGCGATCTCCGGGCTGATGAGCCTCACCGGCGACCCGGACGGCTCGCCCTACCGGGCCGGCATCTCCGTGTTCGACGTGATGGCCGGGCTGCACGCGTCGATCGGCATCCTGGCCGCCCTGCACCACCGCCACGACTCGGGGCGCGGCCAGCACGTCGAGGTCAACCTGCTCTCCTCCGCGCTGTCCGGGCTGGTCAACCACAGCAGCGGCTACGTCGCGGGCGGAGTGGTGCCCTTCCGGATGGGCAACGCCCACCCCAGCCTCTTCCCGTACGAGCCGTTGCCCGTCGCCGACGGCGAGCTGATCGTGATCGCCGGCAACGACGGGCAGTTCCGCCGGCTCTGCCAGGTGCTCGACCTGCCGGAACTGGTCGACGACCCCCGGTTCACCCGCAACCAGGACCGCACCGCCAACCGGGAGGAACTACGTCCGCTGCTGGTCGAGCGGCTGCGCCGGCGCACCCGCGACGAGTGGTTCACCGACCTGATGGCCGCCGGGGTGCCCTGCGCCCCGATCAACACCATCGACGGCGGGGTCGCGTTCGCCGAACGCCTCGGGCTGGACCCGGTGGTCACCGTCGGCGAGGGCGCCGCCGCGGTCCCCGGCATCCGGCACCCGATCACCCTTTCGGACACCCCCGCGCGGTACGGCACCCCGCCGCCCGCGCTCGACGAACACGGCGAGGAGATCCGCGCGTGGCTGACCGGCAGCTAGACTTCCCGACCTCGATCGGCACCTCCGACCCGACCACCATCCGGCTACTCGGTCAGGACCTGGCCGGTGACCTGATGGGTCGGGTGGGCTTCGGTGAACTGGCCTTCTGGCTGGTCGCCGGGCGTCGCCCCGGCCCCGGCGAGGTCCGCGTCTTCGAGACCGTCCTGGTGGCCCTGGCCGACCACGGCTTCACCCCCACCGCGATCGCCGCCCGGCTGACGTACCTCAGCGCGCCGGAGGCGTTGCAGGGCGCGATCGCCGCCGGCCTGCTCGGCGGCGGCTCCCGCTTCCTCGGCGTCACCGAAGACTGCGGCCGGTTCCTCGCCGACACCCTCGCCGGTCTCACCGAGCCACCCACCGACGACGCCGGCTGGGACGCCGTCGCCCTGGACGCGGTCCGCGCCGCCCGCGCCGCCAAGCGCCTGGTGCCGGGGCTCGGCCACCCGGTGCACAAGGAGACCGACCCGCGCACCCCGGTGCTGATCGCGATCGCCGAGCAGGAGGGGCTGCGCGGGCCGCACCTGCGGCTGTTCGAGGCGATCGGCCGGGTCCACCCGCAGGTACTCGGCCGCACCCTGCCGCTCAACGGCGCGGGGGTGTGTGGCGCGGCCCTGGCCGACCTCGGCCTGCCCATCGACCTGCTGCGCGGCTTCGCGCTGCTGGCCCGCACCGCCGGCCTGCTCGGCCACCTCGCCGAGGAACGCCGCCGCCCGCTCGGCATGGACATCTACCGCACCGTCGACCGCAACGCCCGGTACGTGCCGGACGACGCCGACTGATCCCCACCCCACCGTCTGCGAGAGGAGCGGCCATGGCCCAGGTCGTCGCGGTCATCGCCTCCACCCACCACCCGTTCTACTACCGCGCCACCACCGCCACCGGCGAGGACCGGCCCCCGTTCGCCGACGAGTGGGCCCGCAAGATCCTCGCGTTCCGGGAGACCCTCACCCGGGCCAGGCCGGACGTGCTGGTGATGGTCGGCTCGGACCACTTCCACCAGCTCTGGCTGGACAACATGCCGCAGTTCCTGGTCGGCAAGGCCCCGTTCTACGACGCCAACTGGTACAACGAGGAACGCGAGTTCGGGCTGCCCCGGATGCTGCTGCGCGGCCAGGAGGACCTGTCGGCCCACGTGCTGCGGGCCGGCCTGGACGCCGGTTTCGACCTGGCATTCAGCAACGAGCTGCGCATCGACCACAGCATCACCTGCCCGATCATCACGCTGCGGCCCGAGGCGGACCTGCCGATCGTGCCGATCTACACCAACATCTTCGCCCCGCCGCTGCCGCAGCCGAAACGGTTCGTGCAGCTCGGCGCGGCCATCCGGGAGATCGTCGAGAGCTGGCCGAGCCACCTGCGGGTGGCCGTCATCGGCACCGGCCACCTGTCGTTGGAGCTGGGCGGGCCCCGCCAGTTCGGCCCGCAGGGCCCGGACCCGGAGTTCGACCGCCGGGCGGTGGAGTGGATCGCCAACGGCGACCTCGACGGCTGCCTGTCCGAGGTGACCCTGGACAGCCTGCACGCCCCCGGCAACGCCACCCACGGCTTCATGGACTTCATGCTGATGATGGGGGTGGCCGGCGCGGGCGCCAAGGCCGACCACGTGGACACCCTGGACCTGTTCCACACCATGGAGGCGTACTTCACCTGGTATCCGAACGGAGCGCCGGCATGAGCCGCTACCTGGTCGACAAGTTCCTCTACACCGTCGACCGCGATCCGGAGCTGGTCGAGCGCTACCGCACCGACCCGCACGCCACGGTGGCCTGGTGGGAGGCCGAACGCGCCAATGCCGTGCTGAACTGCACCACCGGTGAGGCGAGCACCTGGCTGCGGTTCACCGACGAGGAACGCGACGCGTTGGCCAGCCACGACCACGTCCGGCTCTTCGCTCTCGGCGCCCACCCGTTCCTGACGTTGACCCTGTTCATCGCCATGTTCGAGCGGGACCACGACGAGCCGATGGCCTACCAGAAGCAGTACGGCCTGCGGTTGGCCCACTTCTCGCTGCCCTACCCGGACATCGCCACCTGATGACCGCCGGACCCGACGCCGCGTCGATGCCCGCCGTCGTCGTCACCGGTCACGGCGAGCCACCCGAGGTGGTCACCCGCCCCCGCCCGGTGCCGGCCGAGGGTGAGGTGCGGGTACGGGTCACCGCCGCCCCGCTGACCCCGCTGGACCTGCTCTGCGCCTCGGGCACCTCCTACCTGGGCGCCCCGGCGCTGCCGTACGTCCCCGGGGTGCAGGGCGTGGGCACCCTCGACGACGGCACCCCGGTCTGGTTCCCGACCCGGGCGGGACTGGCCCCCGGTGACGGCAGCCTGGCCGGGTACGCGGTGGTCCCCGCCGCCGACCCGGTCGTGCTGCCGGACGACGCCGACCACTGCCTGGTGGCTGCCCTCGGGCTCTCGGCGGTCGCCGCCTGGGCGGCGTTGACCCTGCGGGGCGGCCTGCGCCCCGGGGAGGTGGTGCTGGTGCTGGCCGCCGGTGGCACGGTCGGTCAGGCCGCGGTGCAACTCGCCCGGCTCGCCGGGGCGGGCCGGGTGGTCGCGGCCTGCCGGTCCGACGCCGCCGTCTACTCCGCCCGCCGCTGCGGCGCGGACGCGGTGGTCCGGCTCGCCGACACCGACGATCCGGAGACCCTCGCCCGGCGGTTCCGGCAGGCCGCCGCCGGCCCGGTGGACCTGGTGCTGGACCCCCTGTTCGGGGTGCCCGCCGCGGCGGCCCTGCGCGCCCTGGCCCCGGGCGGCCGGCTGGTCAACCTCGGCGGCTCGGCCGCACCGACCGCGACGATCGACTCGGCGACCCTGCGCGGCGGGTCGTTGCGGATCCTGGGCTACACCAACAACGAGCTGACCGCCGCCGAACGCGCCACGGCGATCACCCTGGTCGCCGGGCACGCCGCCGCCGGTCGGTTGACCGTCACCCACCAGGTACGGCCGCTGGCCGAGGCGGCGCAGGCCTGGGCCGACCAGCGCGCCGGCACCACCGCCGGCCGGTTCGTGCTGGTGCCCCCGGGCTGACCGTCCGCTCCGTGCAGCCCGTCGGCGACAGCGTCGGCCGGTCGGCTTCCATCCGGCCGACCGGCGATGCCGTCGTCTGCGGGCGGGAGCAGGTCGGCTGACCGATTCCCGACCGCCGCTGCCGCCGGGTTGCCTGCCGGCGCGAGGATGAGGCGGTGCTCGAGCTATCACCGCGGGTCGCCGTCCTCGTCGTCGATGCCGCCCGTACGGCCGTCACCCGCTACGCCCCGGAGGAGCTGGAGGTCTTCGACGCGGTCGCCGCCGACTGGCGGGCCGGCACCGGGCGACCCGCCCGGACGTCGGGGGCACCGGGCAGCGCCGTCGGCTTCGGCATCGACACGTCACTGGTCGGCGAGCTGTTCCTGCAGGCGGTCGCCGCCGCCACCAGCGAGGTGCTCGTCCTGGGTGCGACCGGGATCGGCACCGGGATCCTGGCCGGCTGGCGTCGCCGCCGTCGCCCGTCCGAACCGTCCCCGGGAACCGAACCGTCGTCGACCCCGCCGGCCGGGGACCGGGACGGCACGTCGGCCGACCCTCGACCGGCCGTCTGCGCGTCCGCCGCCCCGCTTCCCGGCACACCGGCACAGCAGGACCGGCTGGAGCTGACCGCCGAGCAGGCGGTCCTGCTGCGGGCGGCCTGCCGGCGGCACGCGCTCGCGCTGGGCCTGCCTCCGGAGGCGGCCGACCTGCTCGCCGATGCCACGATCGGCGCGACGGTCACCCCGGACGACCGGTGACCGGACCCGCCACCGGTCCGCCCGGTCCGGTCGACGCGGCCGGACCGGGCGCCACCCGTCCCGCCGGTGGGCCCGCCTCGGCGTCGAGCGCCGGTGGGCCCGGCCCTCGGCAACCCGTCGGGGCGGTCGGCGCGCGATCCGGTCCCGCACCGGACCGGCTGGGCTGGTGGTACCTGCTCGTGGTGGCGGCGCTCGGCGCGGTGGGCGTCGGTGCGGGAGACCTGTACTTCCTCGCCGACCGGTCGCTCAGCCTGCCCTGGGCGGTGGCGTTCGACGCCTGCGAGCGGGCGTTCGGGGCGACCACCGTCGACCCGGTGCCACCCGGGTTCACCGACTGCCTGGCCGAGCCGACCCGACAGCGGGCCCTGGTGCTGCTCGTCGCGGTCGCCGTCGTGCTGGGCTGCGCGGCGGTGCTGCTGGTGGCGGTGCCGGCGGTCGACCTGTGGCGGCTACGTCGGCACCGGCGTTTCACCGTCGGCGCGGCGGCGCAGCGGTTCGCGGTGCTCTGCGCCGCCGAGGGACTGACCGGCCGGGATCGACCGCGCCTGCTGATCGCCGGTCCACCGGTGCGGCAGGCGTTCACCGTGGGGATCGTCGGTCGACGGCCGATCGTCGTCCTCCCGGTCGGGCTCGCCCTGGCCCACCGGGACCCGCGACGGTTCGACCCGGTGGTGCGCCACGAGCTGGCCCACGTCCGGGCCCGGGACGTGGTGTGGGTGGCCGCCGTCCGCGCCCTGGTCTGGTTGCCCCTGCCGGCCGTCGCCGTCGGTGGGCTGCTGGAGGTCGGCGTGTTCGGACCGAACCGGACCGTCGCCGGGGCGTTCCTGCGGGCCGGGCTGCTGGCCACCCTGGTCGCGGTGCTGTCGGCGGCGTTGCTGCGGGCGCGTGAACGGGCGGCGGACCGGCAGGCGGCCCGGGACGACCAGGCCGGGGCACTGACCGCCCTGCTGCGCGCCGACGGCGGCGGACGGGCGCGCGGCGGGCCGGCGCGGGCAGCGCTGCGGACGGTGTTCGCCCGGCACCCGACTCCTGAGCAACGGATCAGGTCGCTGCGGGAGTCGTCGGACCGGCGCGGCGGTGAGGTCACCCAGGGGGTGGCGGTCGGCGCGGTGACGGTGGTGAGCATGGCCGCCGTCCACGAACTCGTCGCGAACGCGCACTACCCGGCGCTGGGCTGGCTGCCCCGGCTGGTCGACGTCTGGGTCGCCGCCGTGCTGCTCGTCGGCGGGCTGTTTCCGTCGCTGCTGCGGCGGGCGACCACCGCCCACCGGTCCGCGACCGCGCCCGGCTGGTGGCGCCCGGTCGCCGGTACGGGCCTGGGTCTGTTCGGCGCGACCCTGGTCGTCGCCGTGCTGCCACTGCCCGGCAGCGCGGGACTCTTCCTCGCCGAAGGGGCGGTCGCCGGTCTGGTCTTCGCCGCGGTGACCGGCGTGCTCGGCGCGGGCGCGGTGGCGCTCTGCGTGCTCGTCGCGTCGGCGCTGGCCGACCTGACCCGACCTCGCGCCGGCAGTTGGCGGTACGCCGGGTACGCCACCGCCCTCGCGGTGACGGTCGCGGTGCTCTGGCCGGTGCCGGGGCTGCCACCGCTCTGGTCCGACCCGGATCTGGTGCGGATCTGGCTGGCCTACGACCTGCCCGACACCGGTTGGCTGCTGCTCGCCCTCGGGCTGCCGGTACTGCTGGGCGTGCGCTTCCTGGTGACCGCCCGACGCGCCGACCGGCACCACGGCGGCTCCCTGGCCCGCCGGATGGTCGACTCGACCCGGGTCCGGGTGGTCGCGGTGGCCGTGCTGGTCGGCGCCGGTGGTGCGGTCGGGCAGCTGCGGTTCGCCCCGCCGGGCACCCTCGACGAGGCGGTCGGCGACGCACAGGCCCGTGGGCTGCTCACCGGGCTCGTCGGCGTCGTCGTCCTGGTGATCACCGCAGCCGGGTCCGACCCCGGTCCGACGAGCCACCCCGGTCCCGCGTCCCCGTCGGATCCCGGGGCCGGTCATTCACCCGCCCCGGGCCGTCGGGGCGGGGTCGCGGACCGGCTCGGTGGGGCGTTGCTCGCCGCGACCGCGGCGACCCTCGGGTCGGCGCTGGTGCAGTACCTGGACGCGGTCCTGGCCGGGCGGTCCGCCGACGGGTCGGCGTTGCGGCTGACCGTGGGCAACCCGCTGGTCTGGCTGCTGTATCTGGCGGCCCTCGTCGTGCCGGTGCTGCTGCTGCCCCGGGCCGTACCCCGCCGGCTGGTGCTGCCGACCCGGCTGGTGCTGCCGACGGCGGTGTCGATCGTGCTGACGGTGACCGTGCTGGTGCTCGGGCCGGGGGTGCCCGGCGTCCGGGTCCCGGTGCCGACGGCCGGCACCTCGTCCGCCTCCCGCGCAGCCCCTGACGCGACGACCCCGTCGGCACGGGTGGTCCCCGCCCCGACGTCCGCTGCCGACCCGCCGCCCGCTGCCGGGCGACGTCTCACCGCTGCCGAGGCGCGGGTCGCCGTCGATGCCGTCCGGTCGGCGCTACCGACGTCCTGGGAGTCCCGACCGGTCACCGCCGCCGGCAACGATCGGATCGAGCCTACCGAGTGTGTCCCGCTGGCCCGCGACAGCTACCTCGACCGGCTCAGACCGGGGGAACGGGCCCGGGCGGCGGCGCGGTACGCCACCCCACGCGGCAGACTCGGCATCGCCTCGACCACGGTGGAGGTCGGTGTCACCTCGTACGTCGGGCCGGTGGGCGGGGGCGTGTTCGCCGCCGCCGAGACCGCCCGGGCCGCCTGTCGGCGGTTCGTCAGCGGTGGCGTGCGGTTCACCGTCGGGGGCCGCCCCGCCCCGGCCCTGGGTGAGCAGTCCTGGCGGGTCGACTATGCGCTGGCCGTCGGTAGCGGGCGGAGCCGGATCACCGGTGCGACGGCATTCGTCCTGGTGCGGGTGGGACACAACCTGGTCGCCGTGTCCATGGTCGTGACGGCACAGCCGTTGGACGAGCGGCTGCTCACCGCTGTGGTGACCACCGTGGTCGGTGCACTCGGTCCGCCCTGACCGTCCACGACCCACACCGGGCGGCCGATCGGACGGCGTCCCGCCCGACGCGGAACCGTCTGCCACTTTACTGTTAACAAACTTTAAATTACCGTGGGGCAGTCACCGGGTTCGATCCGAGCGGCGCGTCGTAGGGCCGTCCGGCGCCCGCCGTCGACCGCACGTCCCGCCCCGAGGAGGGTCCCCATGCGTCGAACCGTCACCGTCCCCCTGCTGGCGACGGGTGCCGTCGTCACCTCCCTGGGTCTCGCCGCGCCCGCCCAGGCCCACGGCTACGTCTCCGCCCCGCCCAGCCGCCAGGCCCTCTGCGCCCAGGGGAAAGTGCCCGACTGCGGTCAGATCCGGTACGAGCCGCAGAGCGTCGAGGGCCGCAAGGGGCTGCGCAGTTGCAGCGCCGGGATCACCGGGTTCGCCGTCCTCGACGACGACAACCGGGGCTGGCCGGCCACCCCGGTCGGCAGCACACTCACCTTCACCTGGGTGAACACCGCCCGGCACGCCACCAGCAACTGGGAGTACTTCGTCGGCGACACCCGGGTCGGTGTCGTCGACGGCGGCGGCCGGCAACCCGAGGCCACCGTCTCGCACACCGTCAACCTGGGCGGCCTCACCGGCCGGCAGAAGATCCTCGCCGTCTGGAACATCGCCGACACCGCCAACGCCTTCTACTCCTGTGTGGACGTGCAACTCGGCGGCGGTGGCCCGACCCCCACCCCGACCCGTACCCCGACTCCCACCTCCACCCCCACCCGTACGGTCACCCCGCCCCCGACCACTCCCGGGCCCTCGCCGACCGCCGGCGGCACCTGGACGGCCGGCCGCAGCTACCAGGTCGGCGACCTCGTCACCTACCAGGGGGCGAGCTACCGGTGCCGGCAGGCGCACACCGCGCTCCCGGGCTGGGAGCCGCCGTACGTGCCCGCCCTGTGGACCCGGGTCTGACCGGCGTCGCCGTGCCCGTCCACCGAATCCGGGCCGTGCCCGTACCCCGGCAGGCGGATGGCGGAGCGCCACCGTCCACCATCGACCGCACCCGGTCCGACCGCCGCCGTCCCGGCCTGCGCCGACTGGGTGTGGTGGTCGGCGCGGTCGTGCTGCTCACCGGGTGCGCGCCCGCCGTGTCCCCGGCCACCCCGGGGCCGCCCCCGTCGAGCGGGTCCGGCCCGCCGCCCGTGATCGGCGGATCCGACCTGGTGTTCCTGCACACCATGACGGCCCACCAGGAGCGCACCCTGGTCATCGTCCGGGTCGCGCCGCAGCGGATCCGCCACCCGCGACTGCGTACCCTGGTCGCCGCCATAGACGCGACCGAGACCGACGAGGTCGCCCAGGCCCGCGAGTGGCTGCGCGCCGCCGGGGCGGAGCCCGGCGGGCACCGGCACGAGCATCCCGCCCCGGGCGGCGCACCCGACCCGGTGTCCCGGCTGCGGGACACCCCCGTCACCGGGTACGACGCCGCCCTGGTGGCGGTGCTGGTGGTGCAGCAACGGCAGGCGGCCGTGCTGGCCCGGGCCCACCGGGCGTCGGCGGTCTCCCCGATCGTGCGCGACCTGGCCCGGCGCATCGACGAGTCCCGTACCGCGCAGGTCCGGCTGCTCACCGAGCTGCCGGTGGCCCGGGTCGCGCCCTGACCGGGCGGGCAGCTGTCGGCGGACGACCGGCCCCACCAGCCGACGTCAGCAGTACGGTGGGGTGCCGGAGCCATAGCGCAAGCGGCTGAAATAACCACCCGTACGGTCAGCGGGTGGGAGTCGTTCGGCCACCCCGACGGAATCGATGTTCCTCGTCTTCCTTGGCCCCGGTATAGTCCCGTCAATCCTCATTGGAGTGTCGCAGGGAAAGCACGTGATCTGCGTGATGGCAGCTGGGCTGGAGAACGCGGTGGCCGGCCCACCATTCGTCGGGCGGCACCCGGAGATCGCGCGTCTGCGCGCCGCGCACGTCGACCGCGTACGCACCGCGACGCAGGTGGTCTGCGAGGTGGTGGGCGACCCCGGCATCGGCAAGACCCGCTTCGTGCACGCGGCGTTGGACCGCTGCGCCCCGGCCCTGCCCCTCGTCGTCGGCACCGGCGCGGAGGCCGAACAGGGCATCCCGTTCCACGTCTTCCGGCACGCCTTCGGCACCGCCCGGCCACCCCGGGCCGACCCACGGCGACCTCCCACCGGTGGGGCCGAACCCGACGGCGCGCTGCTGCCCCGCTTCGCCGGCCCGGTCGACGTGCGGCTGTTCCGCACCTATCAACTGGCCCGCCGGCTGCTCGCCCTGGCCGCCCGGGACGGGCTTACCCTCGTCCTGGACGACCTGCACTGGGCCGACACCGCCTCCATCGGGCTCGTCACCCACCTGCTGCGTTACCCGGTGCCCGCGCCGCTGCTGCTGATCCTGGCCTACCGGCCCCGGCAGATGGCCACCGCGATGCCGTTCGGCCCACCGGCCACCGGCGTCCCGGCGGGTCGGTGCCGGGAACGCATCGAGCTGGAGCCGCTCAGCCTCGCCGAGACCGTCGAACTCTACCCGGACGACGACCCGGATGAGCTGGACGAACGCCACGAGTGGGCCGCCGGTGTCCCCGGCTACCTCACCGCACTGGCCGGCGTCGTGCCGACCGGTGACCGTGACGCCCCGTCGACCGGCCCGCCCCGGCTCACCGACCGGGCGGTGGCCACCCTGCGTGCCGAGTGGGCCGGCCTGCCCCCGGCCGACACGGCGTGCCTACGCGCCGCCGCAGTGCTGGACACGCCGTGCGCGGTGGAACTGCTCGCCGAGGTGGCCGGCCTGCCCCCACCGCTGGTCAACGAGTCCGCGTGGCGCCTGGTCCGCCGCGACCTGTTGCGGGTCGTCCCGGCGACCTCGCGGTTCACCTTCCGACATCCGCTGCTGCGCTCGGCGGTCCGTCAGGACACCGACCCGGCCTGGCGGGCCGAGGCCCACCACCGAGCGCTGACCGCGTTGCTCGCCGGGGACGCGCCTCCGGCGGAACGGGTGGCGCAGGCCGAACAGCTGCTCGGCCTGCCCCACGACCGGCCGGTCGAACCGTACGTCGAGGTGCTCTGCCGGGCCGCGAGGGAGATCCGCCGCGAGGCCCCGGAACTGGCCGTCCGTTGGCTGCGGGCGGCGTTGCGCGCGTTACGCCCACCGGCCGGTTCCCCCGACAGCCGGCACGACGTCACCCTGCTGTTGGCCCGGATCACCGGGGAGGCGGGCGACCTCGCCGAGAGCCGGACGTTGCTGCGGGAGGTCGTCCCGGAGCTGCCCGCCGACCCGGCGGGTCGGCGGGCAGCCGCCGTCGCCCAGTGGGTGCGGGTGGAACGGCTGTTGGGCAACTACGCGGAGGCCGCCGCGATCAGCCGCCGGGAGCTGATCAGGATGCCGACGCCGAGCGCCGGGGCGTACCAGCTCGCCACCGAACTCGGTGCCGTCGGCATCCTGTCCGGCCACCCCGCGCCGGTGCCCGGCGGCGCACCCGACGGAGACGCCAGCGGCATCGACCGGGCCGGTCTGCTCGCGGTACGGGTACTCGCCGCCGCCCACGACGGTGACGTCGCCATCGCCCGGGACCTGCTCGCCACCGCGACGCCGATCGTCGACGCGCTGCCCGACCGGGACCTGCGCGACCACCCCGACTGTCTGCTGGCCCTGGGCCTGGCCGAGCTGTTCCTGGAACGCCCCGCCGACGCCAGCCGGCACCTGGACCGCGGCATCGCCCTGGTCCGTGACGCCCACCGCGACGACGGCCTGTGCCAACTGCTGCTCGGCCGCAGCCAGGTGGCCTACCACCGGGGGCAGCTCGGCACGGTGATCGCGCTGGCCACCGAAGCCGGGACCGTCGCCCGCCGGATCGGCAGCCGTTCCCTGCTCAGCTTCGCCCTCGCGTTCGAGGCGCAGGGCACCGCCTGGCGGGGCGGCCCCCGCGACGACGAACGCGCGGTGGCGCTGGCCCGCGGCGCGGTGGAGTACGCCAGTGACCTGGACAGCTGGTCCGGGCGCACCGCGGCGACCGCGTTGGCCACCGCGACCCTGCTCGCCGGTGACCCGGTCACCTGCCGGGAGATGCTCACCGACGCCGGTGGGGACAGCCGACTGACCCGCCTCCAGGCATCCCTGCGTCCGATGTGGCACGAGCTGCTCTGCGCTGCGGCGCTGGCCGCCGGGGAACTGCCCGAGGCGCAGCGCCGGGCCGAGGCCGCGTTGGTGGCCGCCGACCTGATCGACCTGCCCGGGCAGCGCGCCTTCGCCGAGTCGGCGTACGGGGAGGTGCTGCTCGCCCGCGGGGAGGTGGCGGCGGCCATGCCCTACCTGCGTGCCGCGGCGGACCGGTTCCGGGCCGCCGGCATGGTGTTGCGGCACAGCCTGGCCCTGGTCTCGATCGCCCGCGCGGCGGACGTGGTGGACCAGGGCGGTCCCACCGCCGCCCGGGCCCGCCACCGGGCGTTGGAACTGGCGGCCCGGTGCGGCACCGACCGGGTCGGCCTGCGGCTGGCCCGACCGCTGCGGGCGCTCGCCGAGACCGCGCTGACCGACCGGGAGTGGCACATCGCCCGGCTGGCCACCACCGGTGTCACCAACCGGCTGATCGGCCGTCAGCTCCACATCAGCCCCCGCACCGTGGAGGCGCACCTGACCCGGATCTACCGCAAGGCGGGGGTGGAGTCCCGGTCCGGTCTGGTCGCCTGGGTGTCCCGCTTCGACGACACGGACCGCTGACCGGCCCCGCGACGCAGGAGCGGCCCACGGGTCGGTCACGACCCGGTCAGCCGTTGTCGACGGGCCGCTGCGGGCCGGGCGGATTCTCCAGCAGGTCCGCGACGTAGGCCTCCGCCTGGTCCTCCACCGCCAGCCGGAACGCCTCGGTGAGCACGTTGACCACCCCCTGGGTCAGCAGGATCGTCTCCCGGTCCACGTCGGACCACGACGGACGGTCACCGGTGCCACCCAGTTCGGGGGCGAGGGCCAACATCCGGGCGGTGACGGCCGCGACCAGTTCGTCGGCGAGGGGCCGGACGCTGTCCAGCACCTCGCTGAGCGCCTGCAACGCCGGCACCGTGCCCATCCGTACCCGGTGCAGGTCCAGCGCGGCGCGCAGCGGCCGGGGCCGCACCGTGCGGACCGTGCCGTCGGGGGCACGTCCGAGCACCCCGTGCCGGGTCAGCGCGTGGGTGAGCGCGGGCCGTTCGGTGGCCAGCCGTTGCAGCATCGCGGTCAGGCCGTCGGGTGCCTCGTCGCCGCTGCGCACGCCGAGCATCGCCTCGATGGAGACCAGGTTGAAGCCCTGCCGTTGCAGGGTCAGGATGGCCTCGAGGCGGCGGACGTGGGAGTCGTCGTAGAGCGCTACCCGACCCCGGCGCACCGGTGGGGCCAGCAGCCGGCGGGCCTGGTGGGCGCGGATGTTGCGCGCCGACATCCCCACCTTACGGGCTAGCTCCTCCACGGTGTATCCGACCGCGGTGCCGGCGGTAGCCGGCCCGGTCGTCACCCGGTCGATGGTCACGGTGGCCTCCGCAGGCGTCGGGGACGGGGTACGGCGACCTGCCGGCCGGTTGCGGCGGACGGCGGGACTTCCCGGGGCCGAGCGTATGACCGGGTAACTGCCGGGCGACAGGAGGGGAACCACTACTTGTCCCCGTCGGCGATCAACCATTATCCTCCGTGAGCGCGCGATCACTGTCCCGTATCGCCCGGTCTCTCCACTCCTGTCCCACCGGTCAGCCTGTCCCAGCGGTCAGCCGGCGCGGGCGGGCGCGGTGAACGGCAGCAGCACCCGGAACACGGTCGCCCCCGGCACGCTGTCCACCCGGATGTCGCCGTGGTGCTTGTTGACCACGATCCGGTACGAGATGTCCAACCCCAGACCGGTGCCCTCACCGACGCCCTTGGTCGTGAAGAAAGGCTCGAAGATGCGCGGCCGTACCGCCTCGGGAATGCCGGGTCCGGTGTCGGCCACCTCGACCGTCAACAGGTCGCCGGCCCGCCCGGTGCGCAGTGTCAGCACGCCCTGCGCGCCCATCGCCGACAGGGCGTTGTCGATCAGGTTCGTCCACACCTGGTTCAGCTCAGCCGCGTACGCCGGCAGGGGCGGCAGGTCCCGGTCGTAGTCGCGGACCACCCGTACCCCCGGCGGGATCTTGGCCTTGAACATCACCAGGGTGGCGTCGAGCAGGTCGTGCACGTCCACCACCTGGTGCGGGGCCCGGTCCAGCTGCGAGTACTGCTTGGCCGCGCCGACCAGGGTGGAGATCCGGGTGACCGCGTCGTCGATCTCGGCCATCAACTGCTCGGTGTCCAACGTGTACGCAAGCCACCGCACCGCCGACTCCAGGTCCTGCGGGCCGACCACCTCGCGGACCTGTTCCAGCCAGGCGACGTCCAGGCCGGCGGCGACCAGTGTCGGCGCCAGGTCCCAGCCGGCGGTGAGCCGCTGCCCGTCCAGCCAGTCGGCCAGCTCGTCCTCGGCGTCGCTGACGGCCATCGGGGACAGTTGCGGCGCGCGGGCGGCCCGCTTCACCGCCTCCTCCTGCAACTCCACCAGGGCGTGCAGCCGGCTGCCGTCGAGCCGGCCGTCGGCGATCATCGCCAGTTTGTGCCGCATCCCGGCGACCCGGTCCCGCAACGCCGAGGTGGCCCGTACGGCCGCGCCGGCCGGGTTGTTCAGCTCGTGGGTGAGCCCGGCCGACAACGAACCGAGGGCGAGCAGCCGTTCCCGCTCGCCGACGATGCTCTGGGTGTCGCGCATCCCGAAGAACAGCCCCTCCAGCAGGTGCATCGCCATCGGGAACCAGGTCCGCACCGCGTGGGCGAACGTCTCGGAGGGCAGCACCAGGAACTCGGCGTCGGTGACCGCCCGCAGGGTGTTCAGGTAGACCTGGTCGACCTGCCCGCCCAGGTACGCCTGGGTGGCCCCGCCGTACACCCCGCGCTGGTCGGTGCGGTTGACCTCCAGGTCGTCCCCGTGCACCCGCCGGCTCATCGACACGGTGCCGGACAGCAGGGTGAAGAAGCAGGTCGCCGGCTCGCCCTCGGCGTAGACGACGGTCCCGGCGGCCCGCTGCTCGACCCGGCCGTGCTCGGCCAGCCAGTCGAGCTGCCCGGCGTCGAGGGCGGCGAACAGGAACAGCTCCCGCAGCTGGTCCGGGGTGAGTCGTTCGTCGGAGTCGCTCACTGTGCCTCCAGATAACGGTGTACCAGCGAGACGGCCATCGCGCCCTCACCGACCGCCGAGGCGACGCGCTTGACCGACGAGGCCCGCACGTCCCCGGCGGCGAACACCCCCGGCAGGCTCGACTCGAGGTGGTACGGGTCGCGGGCCAGGGTCCAGCCGGGTGGTCGCCGGCCGCCTGCGGTCAGGTCCGGGCCGGCGACGATGAAGCCCCGCTCGTCGCGGACCAGCACCCCGTCCAGCCACTCGGTGCGTGGTTCCGCGCCGATGAAGATGAACAGCCAACTGGCGTCCATCTCGCGGACGTCGCCGCTGCGGGTGTCGCGCAGCCGCAGTCGTTCCAGGTGCCCGTCACCGTCGCCACCGACCACCTCGGTGTGCGGGTGCACGACGATCCGGTCGTTGCGTTCCAGCTGCTGGATCAGGTACGACGACATCGAGGCGGTCAGGTCGGCGCCCCGGATCAGCAGGTGCACCTGGCTGGCGTACCGGGAGAAGTACACCGCCGCCTGGCCGGCCGAGTTGGCCCCGCCGACGATCCACACGTCCTGGTCGACGCAGCTCGGGGCCTCGGTCGACGCCGCGCCGTAGAACACCCCCAGCCCGGTCAGGTCGGCCAGGCCGGGCGCGTCGAGCACCCGGTAGGACACCCCGGTGGCCAGCACCACCGTGTGGGCGGCGATGGTGCTGCCGTCGCCGAAGTGCAGCAGCCGGGCCGCCCCGGCGCTCTCCAGCCCCACCACCTCGCGGGTGCTGAGCAGTTCCGCGCCGAACTTCAACGCCTGCCGGCGGGCCCGGTCGGTGAGCTGGGCGCCGGAGACCCCGTCGGGGAAACCGAGGTAGTTCTCGATCCGGCTGCTCTGCCCGGCCTGGCCGCCGGTGGCCCGCCGCTCCACCAGCACGGTGCGCAGCCCTTCCGACGCCCCGTAGACGGCCGCGCCGAGTCCGGCCGGCCCGCCACCGACCACCACCAGGTCGTAGAAGTCGGCGGACGGGGCGACGGTGAGCCCGGCCACCGCCGCCAACTCCGCCTCCGTCGGGGCGATCAGCGCCTTGCCGTCCGGGGTGACCACCAGCGGTACGTCGGTGGCGTCGGCCCCGGCGGCGGCGAGCAGCCGGCCACCCTCCGGGTCGTCGGTGAGCAGCCAGCGGTAGGGCACCAGGTTGCGGGCGAGGAAGTCCCGGACCGCGAACGACGGGGCCGACCAGCGGTGCCCGACCACCCGGATCTCGTCGCTGGCCTGGTCGGGGCTGGCCGCCCAGGCCTCCAGCAGGGTGTCCACCACCGGGTAGAGCTTCTCCTCCGGCGGGTGCCACGGCTTGAGCAGGTAGTGGTCCAGGTCGACCACGTTGATCGCGTCGATCGCCGCCTCGGTGTCGGCGTACGCGGTCAGCAGCACCCGGCGGGCGGCCGGGAAGAGGTCCATCGCGGCCTCCAGGAACTGGATGCCGTTCATCTCGGGCATCCGGTAGTCGGCCAGCAGCACCGCCACCCGTTCGCCGCGCAGCTTGATCTCCCGCAGCGCCTCCAACCCGCCGGAGCCGGAGTCGGCCCGGACCACCCGGTAGCGGTCGCCGTAGCGGCGGCGGATGTCCCGGGCGACCGCCCGGGAGACGGCGGGGTCGTCGTCGATGGTGAGGATCACCGGCTGTGCCATGGTGCCCATGTAAGCACAGCGGGCGGTCCGGGCCGCCGCGCCGCCGGGGCGGTCCGGCGGTGGGTGTCCGTGGCATTATCCGTTGGCTTTCGTCGGGGCGCGGCCTATGGTGGGCCTCATGTCCCTGGCCGTTCGACTGCGCCGTCCCACCGCCACCGGTTCTCCGGTGACGGCGGTCGTGGTCGGCCGGTTCGAGGCGGTGGCGCCCGGTGCGGCACAGTCCGCCGTCGTGCCCACCCAGGGGCGGCCGAGCCCGATCCCCGCCGGGCGTGGCCCACCCGGAGAAACGCTCCTCCTCCGGATCGGCCACCAGGGCGAAGCCATTTCGGCTTCGGCCCTTTTTCTGTTTCCGTCCCTTTTTCTGCCCGTCGTTCCCCGCTTCCCGAAGCGCGGTGCCCCGAAAGGACACGCCATGAGCACCGACCTGCACCACCAGGCCGAGCAGCACCGGCTGACCATGCTCCGCCAGGCCCTCACCGATCAGTTCGCGACGCAGACGGCCCGGTTGACCGAGCTGACCGCCGACACCGGCGACCCGGCCGAGGCGCACACCCGGGGCGCGTTGATCGCGGCCACCAGGCAGAGCCTGGACCACCTGGCCGCAGCGCTGCGACGGCTGGCCGAGGGCGGCTACGGCCGCTGCGAACGCTGCGAGGCGGCGATCCCGGCGGAACGGTTGGAGGTGCTGCCGCAGGCCCGATTCTGCGTTCCCTGCCAGCAGAAGGCGCACGGCTGACCGGCCGTCCGTAGCCGGCGGTGGGGCGGGATGGGGTCGGGGACCCCATCCGCTGATTGCCCTTTCCGGTCGATGGCCTCGCCGGTGGCCGGCCTTTCTGATTGATGGCCTCGCTGGTGTCGGGCCGGCCGCCAGCGGGGCGGTCGCCCCGGCGGGCGGATTCTCCCCGGCCTCCCGGCAACGGTGTCCTGCCGGGAGGCCGGGGAAGCTCGGAACCCCGTTCCGCCCCGCCATGATGCCGGGGAACCCACCCACCGGGCCGCCGGCCCCGACGACCGCCCCATCAACCACCTAGCTACCTAGGATGCCTTACGCGAGCTGACCCCCGGCGTCACCATCGACCAGGCGCCCAATCAGGACGCCGCAGTCAGGGGAGCCGGAGCGTGGTACGAACCGGTACGGTGCTCGCCGTGACCGCAGACGATCACCGGGCGGCCGGCCCGGTCGCCGTGCTCGCCAATCCCACCGCCGGCCGGGGCCGCCATCGGGGTCTGCTGCCCCGGGTGCTCGACGGCCTCGCCACGGCCGGTCGGCCGGTGGAACTGCTCACCGCGCACACCCCGGCCGAAGCGGAGGCGGCCTGCCGCGCGGCGGTCGCCGCCGGAGCGTCCGCGCTGGTCGCGGTCGGCGGTGACGGCACCGTCCACCAGGCCCTCCAGGTGGTCGCCGGCACGGCCGTGCCGTTCGGCCCGGTGCCGGCGGGCACCGGCAACGACTTCGCCGCCGACACCGGGTTCCCGGCCGACCCGCTCGCCGCCGTCGAGGTGATCGCCGCCGCGCTGCGCGCCGGTCGCACCCACCCGGTCGACCTGGCCCGGATGTCCACCGCCGGTGGTGCCGACCGCTGGTACGGCGCGGTTCTCGCCGCCGGATTCGACGCGATCGTCAACGAGCGCGCCAACCGGATGCGCTGGCCGCGCGGCCCCCGCCGGTACGACCTGGCGATCCTGGTCGAGTTGGCCCGGTTGCGCCCGCGTCGCTACACGCTGCGCCTCGACGGCACGGAACACCACGTGGACGCCGTGCTGATCGCCGTGGGCAACTGCGCCAGCTACGGTGGTGGGATGCGGATCTGCCCCGCCGCCGACCCCACCGACGGGCTGCTGGACGTGGTGGTCGGCGGCCGGTTCGACCGGCGCACCCTGATCCGGGTCAAGCCGCGCATCTACGCCGGCACCCACGTGGCGCATCCGCTGGTGCGCAGCTACCGGGCCCGTACCGTCGAGGTGGCCGCCGAGGGCATCACCACGTACGCCGACGGCGAGCGGTCCCTGGACCTGCCGGTGCGGATCACCGCGGTGCCCGGGGCGGTGCGGCTGCTGCGCTGAGCGGCCCCTGCGGCGGCGGCACCGGTGTGGGCAGGGCAGGACCGCCCCCACCCGCCGGCCACCTACCCGCCGGGAGGGGCGGCGACGCGCGGGGCGGCGGCCCGGACCGCGCCGATGCTGGCGACGACCACCAGGCCGATCGCCAGCACCTCGACCGGGTGCAGGTCCTGGCCGAGGATCAGCCAGCCGGCGAGCGCGGCGAGCGCCGGCCCGAGACTCATCAGCACCGCGAAGGTCGAGGTGGCCAGCCGGCGCAGGGCCAGCAGTTCCAGGGTGTAGGGCAGCACCGAGGCGAGCAGCGCCAGCCCGGTGCCGAGGGCCAGCACCCCCGGATGCCACAGTCGCGCCCCGGCGTCGGCCAGACCGAACGGCAGGGTGAGCACGGCGGCGAGGGCGAGGGCGAGGGCCAGTCCGTCGGCGCGGGGGAACCGGCCGCCGACCCGCGCGGAGCAGACGATGTACGCGGCCCACAGCGCGCCCGCCCCGAGCGCGAGGGCGGCGCCGACCGGGTGCAGCCGGTCGAATCCGCCCTGGCCCAGTAGGGCCACCCCGGCGAGCGCGAGCCCGGCCCAGCACCAGGCCGTCCACCGGCGGGCGGTCAGCACCGACAGGGTGAGCGGCCCGAGCACCTCCAGGGTCACCGCCGGGCCGAGCGGAATGCGTTCGATGGCCTGGTAGAAGACCGAGTTCATGCCGGCCAGGGCGAGGCCGAAGGTACCGACGGCCAGCCAGTCCGCCCGGTCGTGCCCGCGCCACCGGGGACGGCACACCAGCAGCATCAGCAGCGCCCCGATGGCCAGCCGCAGGGTGACCGTGCCGGCCACCCCGACCCGGGGGAAGAGCAGCGCGGCGACGGCGGAGCCGAAGTGCACCGACAGCGCCCCGCCGAGCACCAGTCCGACCGCCGCCGTCCGGCCGGAAGTGTCGATCATGGGGAGGGCAGGGCCAGGTCGAGCACGGCGCCGAGGCCGTTGGGGCGGCCGGGGCCGGCGGCCGGCAGCACCAGCGCGCCGCACCCGGCGGCGACCGCCCCGGCGTCGGCGGGGGTGTCGCCGACCATCAGGGTCCGCTCGGGGTCCACCCGCAGCATCCCGCAGGCCCGCAGGAAGATGCCCGGGTCCGGTTTGCACCGGCCCACCTCGTACGACAGCGCGTACGCGTCGACGAGGTCGGCCAGCCCCCAGGCGGCGAAGAACGGCCGCAGGTCGAAGCCGATGTTGCTCACCACCGCCACCGGAATCCCGGCGGCCCGCAGTGCGGTCAGCACCGGCGCGGTGTCCGGGTAGGGCACCCAGCCCTGCGGCACCAGCACCCGTTCGTAGAGCGCCTCGGCGAAGCCCTCGATCCCGGCGTCGACCGTCTCGGCCAGCCCGGTGTACGCGGCCCGGTGGGCGTGCTCGTAGAGATCCCGGTCGGCCCACAGCTCGGCCAGTCGGGGTGGCACCCGGGCCGGCAGCGGTCCACCGGCCCGGCCCGCGGTGAGCAGCCGGTCGGCCAGCGCGGTGGCCCGCATCCGCTCCAGGCTCACCCCGCACGTCGCCGCGGCGGCGACCACCCAGTCGTGGGCGGGTTCGACCTGCGCGAGGGTGCCGTGGAAGTCGAAGAGCACGGCCTGCACGGGGCGGCGGGACGCGTCGGTTCGGGGGGTGTCCCCGACGCCGTTCGTGGCTTCGGGCGGTTCGACGTGATCCGGCACGTCGTGCACCCTACCGACCCGCCCCGACCCCGCTGCCGGACGGCCTTGGCGGGTGGCCGTCGGGGGTACCGATTAATCTTGCTGACATGTCGAGCCCCGCCGAGCGGTACGCCGAGGCACGCCGCCGGGCTGCCCAGGCCGCCCAGTTCCCGGCCCTGGAAGAGTTCGCCCTCGACCTGGGGTTCGATCTCGACGATTTCCAGCGCGAGGCGTGCCAGTCGTTGGAGCGGGGCAGCGGGGTGCTGGTCTGCGCCCCGACCGGGGCGGGCAAGACGGTGGTGGGTGAGTTCGCCGTCCACCTGGCGTTGCGGGGCACGCCTGCGGCGGTGTCGGCGGCGGCCGACGAGCCGGCGACGCCACCGGTGCGGCGCAAGTGTTTCTACACCACGCCGATCAAGGCGCTGTCCAACCAGAAATACCACGACCTGGTGCAGCGTTACGGGGCCGCGCAGGTCGGCCTGCTCACCGGCGACAACGCGATCAACGGGGACGCCCCGGTGGTGGTGATGACCACCGAGGTGCTGCGCAACATGCTCTACGCCGGGTCGACCACCCTGGCCGGCCTGGCCTACGTGGTGATGGACGAGGTGCACTACCTCGCCGACCGGTTCCGGGGCGGGGTCTGGGAAGAGGTGATCATCCACCTGCCCTCCTCGGTGACCCTGGTGTCGCTGTCGGCGACGGTCTCCAACGCCGAGGAGTTCGCCGACTGGCTGGTCACCGTGCGCGGTGAGACGGCGGTGGTGGTCAGCGAGCACCGGCCGGTGCCGCTGTGGCAGCACATGCTCGTCGGCAAGCGGATGTTCGACCTCTTCCACGACGCCGACGCGGCCCGCAAGCACGACGTGCACCCCGAGCTGCTGCGCTACACCCGGGAGCAGACCCGGCGGCTGGAGCTGGGGGAGGGGCGCAGCGCCGGCCCCGGCGGCGGGCGGCGTGGCCCGCGCTGGCGGGGCCCGATGCGCCCCGACATCGTCGACCGGCTGGACCGGGAGGGGCTGCTCCCGGCGATCCTGTTCATCTTCAGCCGGGCCGGCTGCGCCGCCGCCGTGCAGCAGTGCCTGGCGGCCGGCCTGCGGTTGACCTCGGCGGAGGAACGCGCCGAGATCCGCCGGGTGGTGGAGTCGCGGGTCACCGCGATCCCCGGTGAGGATCTCAGCGTCCTGGGCTACTGGGAGTGGCTCGACGGGTTGGAGCGTGGTCTGGCCGCCCACCACGCCGGGATGCTGCCGGTGTTCAAGGAGGTCGTCGAGGAGCTGTTCGTCCGGGGCCTGGTCAAGGCGGTCTTCGCCACCGAGACCCTGGCGTTGGGCATCAACATGCCGGCCCGGTGCGTGGTGCTGGAGCGGCTGGTCAAGTTCAACGGCGAGGCCCACGTCGATCTGACCCCGGGGGAGTACACCCAGCTCACCGGGCGGGCCGGTCGACGGGGCATCGACGTCGAGGGGCACGCGGTGGTGGTCTGGTCGCCGGAGACCGACCCCCGGCACGTGGCGGGCCTGGCCTCCACCCGCACCTATCCGCTGCGGTCGAGCTTCCGGCCGTCGTACAACATGGCGGTGAACCTGGTCGGCAGTGTCGGCGTCGAGCCGGCCCGCGCGTTGCTGGAGTCGTCGTTCGCGCAGTTCCAGGCGGACCGGTCGGTGGTCGGGCTGGCCCGCCAGGTGCAGCGCAACACCGAGACCATCGAGGCGTACGGCGCGGAGGCGGTCTGCCACCAGGGTGACTTCGACGAGTATTTCGCGTTGCGGGTGGCCATCGCCGACCGGGAGCGGGCCATCGCCCGGCAGGGGCAGACCCAGCGTAAGGCCGCCGCGGTGGCGGCGTTGGAGCGGTTGCGGGTCGGTGACGTGATCCGGGTGCCGTCCGGGCGGCGGGCCGGGCTCGCGGTCGTCCTCGACCCGGCGACCGGGGGGTTCGGGGAGCCCCGGCCGCTGGTGCTCACCCAGGACCGTTGGGCGGGGCGGATCAGTCCCGGCGACTTCACCACCCCGGCCGAGGTGCTCGCCCGCATCCGGGTGCCCAAGCACTTCAACCACCGCTCACCGGCCGCCCGGCGGGATCTCGCGGCCGAGGTGAGCAGCACCGGGCTGGACCGGCACGGCGGCCGGCGGGGCGGGCGTTCCCGGCAGGCCGCCGGTGAGGACCACCGGCTCAGCCAGCTCCGCACCGAGCTGCGTCGGCACCCCTGCCACGCCTGCCCGGAACGGGAGGACCACGCCCGTTGGGCGGAGCGGCGACGCCGGTTGGAGAACGACACGGAGGAGCTGCGGCAGCGGGTGTCGGGGCGGACCGGCTCGCTGGCCCGGACCTTCGACCGAATCGTCGCGTTGTTGACCGCCCGGGGCTACCTGTCCGCCGACGGGCGGGTGACCGACGCCGGGCGGATGCTCGGCCGGATCTGGACCGAGGCGGACCTGCTGGTCGCCGAGTGCCTGCGGCGGGGCGTCTGGGACGGGCTGTCCCCGGCGGAGTTGGCCGCCGCCGTGTCGGTGGTGGTCTTCGAGGCCCGCCGGGACGTCGACGAGCGGGCGTCGCTGCCGCGCGGGCCGGTCGCCGACGCGGTCGACGAGACGCTCAAGTTGTGGAGCGAGATCGAGGCCGACGAGGCAGAGCGGGGGTTGACCGTGACCCGGGAACCGGATTTCGGGTTCGCCTGGCCGATCTACCGCTGGGCGCGGGGGGAGACCCTGGCCAAGGTGCTCGCCAGCGGGCACCAGATCGACGGTGAGATGCCCGCCGGGGACTTCGTCCGGTGGGCCCGGCAGGTCGCCGACCTGCTCGGTCAGCTATCCGACTCCGGTGGGGCGTCGATCGAGCTGCGGGCCACCGCGCGGCAGGCGATCGCGGCCGTGAACCGGGGCGTACTTGCCCATTACACCTCCGCCTGATCATCACTTTCGGTCACCGACGGGCGGTGAATCGACGCATCGCACGGTCACCGTGACGGCACCGGCCAGGAAACCGGGGGGCCGATGTTGCGCCTGCTCGGAGCCTCCCCGATCATTGCTCGGGCGCGGTCTCCTACGCGCCGGTAATGAGTGGGGGGAAGGCCGCCGTGGCGGAGATCAATCACTTTGAGTACGGGTGGATCACACCCGCGTTGAGTTACGCACTGTCCGTGCTCGGTTCGTTCCTCGGTCTGGTCTGCGTCGGGCGGATCCGTACCGCCACCAGCTCCGGGCAGCGCTTCTGGTGGGGTCTGCTGGCGGCCTGGGCGATCGGCGGCACGGCGATCTGGGCGATGCACTTCATGGCCATGCTCGGCTTCGCGGTCACCGGCACCCGGATCCGCTACGACGTTCCGCTCACCGTCGCCAGTACGGTGATCGCCGTCACCGCCGTCGGGATCGGCCTGGCCATCGTCGGCACCGGTCGGCTGGGTGCCGCGAAGGTCCTCGGCGGTGGCCTGTTCACCGGCATCGGTGTCGCCGCCATGCACTACACGGGGATGGCGGCGATGCGGCTCAACGGCGACCTGAGCTACGACGCCACCCGGGTCGGGCTGTCGGTGGCCATCGCCGTCGTCGCGGCCACCGTGGCGCTGTGGCTGGCGATGACCGTCCGCCGGGGGCTGGCGATCGCCGGGTCGGCCCTGGTCATGGGGGTCGCCGTCAACGGTATGCACTTCACCGGGATGAGTGCCCTGTCGGTGCACCTGCACGAGCGGCGCGGGGAGCTGACCGGCGCGGGGGTGAGCACGCTGCTGGTGCCGATCGTCCTCGCGGTGATCCTCGTGGTGGTCGGGCTGGTCTACGCGTTGCTCGCCGCCCCCACCGACGACGACCGGGCCGCCGCCGCCTACCTGCACGCCCGGCAGGCCAACGCGCCGGTGGTCGAACCGGAGACCGCCCCGGACCCGGTGGGACTGCGTAGCCGGTCGGCCACCCTGGGTCGGCCGGGCACCCCGTTCCCGTCCCGCCGGGACGTCCCGCCCCCGCGCTGACCGGGCCCGCCCCCGCGCTGACCGGGCCCGCCCCCGCGCTGACCGGGCTCGCACCGGGGCTGACCGGGCTCGCACCGGGGCTGTCCCCGCCGCGCTTGCCGGGCGTGCGTCGCGCGCACCGGGCCCGGCCCGGCCGGGACGTCCACCGGCCGGGCCCGCACAGCCGTGGCCGGCCGGGTCAGGGCTGCGCGGCGAGGGCGTCGACCAGCCGTCGGCAGGAGCCGGCCAGGTTCCACCGTTGGGCCAGCTCCAACAGCCGGTCGGGATCGGCGGGCGCGGTGGGTAGCGTGGTGACCAGCGTCGGCAGCGGCACGTCGGTGGCGACCCGGACCACCTTCGGGGCCACCGCCAGATAGTCGCGGGCGCCGTCGAGCTTGGCCCGCAGCCCCGGGGCGAAGCCGGAGCCCGGGTCGTCG
Source organism: Micromonospora sp. NPDC049257 (assembly GCF_040678915.1). Taxonomy (NCBI): domain Bacteria; kingdom Bacillati; phylum Actinomycetota; class Actinomycetes; order Micromonosporales; family Micromonosporaceae; genus Micromonospora; species Micromonospora sp. NPDC049257. The sequence goes on along the minus strand of NZ_JBFAQU010000023.1, from coordinate 24,481 downwards.
AGCGCGGCGAGGATGCCGGGCAGGCCGCCGTAGCGGTCGATCAGCCGGGCGGCGGTCTTCTCGCCGACCCCGGGCACCCCGGGCAGCCCGTCGCTCGGGTCGCCGCGCAGCGCGGCGAAGTCGGCGTACCGGTCGGCGGGGACACCGTAGCGGGCCCGGACGGCGGCGTCGTCGCAGTCGTCGAGCTTGGCCACCCCGCGACCGACGTAGAGCAACCGGACCCGGCGGGCGTCGTCGATGAGCTGGAACAGGTCCCGGTCGCCGGAGACCACCTCCACCGGGCCGGGTTGGGTGACCGACAGGGTGCCCAGCACGTCGTCGGCCTCGTAGCCGGTGGCCCCGGCGGCGGTGATGCCGATCGCGGCCAGCACGTCGAGGATCACCGGCACCTGCGGGGAGAGGGTGTCCGGCACCTCCTCACCTCCCTCGGGGGCGACCCGGTGCGCCTTGTACGACGGCAGCAGCTCCACCCGCCAGGCGGGCCGCCAGTCGTGGTCGAGCGCGCAGACCATCCGGTCGGGCCGGCGGGTGCGGACCAGGTGGGCGAGCATGTCGAGGAACCCGCGCACGGCGTTGACCGGCTGGCCGTCGTCGGTCCGCGCCGCCGACTCAGGCACCCCGAAGTAGGCCCGGAAGTAGAGGCTGGGGGCGTCGATCAGCAGGATCGGGGGTTGGTCTGCCACGCCCGACAGCCTGGCACACCCCACCGACGGGATGGGGGACGGCACGACGGTCGACCCGGGCCGCAGCTCGGGCCGGCCGGTGACGCGGCGGTCTCCCGCACCCGTCGGGTCACCAGCGCACCGGCACGGTGACCACGATGAGGGTGTCCCGGCCATACGGGACCCGGAGCCGGTCGGGTAACCGGTGGTGGCGGGAAACCGGCGTGACACCCACCGGCCGGCGGGGCGAGACTGCGGGCATGGAGTTCGTGCCCGGTCTGGTGCTGTGCCGCCGCTTCCACGACGAGGTCCTCGCGCCGCTGCTGGCGAGCCGACTGCCGGGCCTGCGGTACTCGGCGGGGTTGCTCGACGGCGGTTCGGAGCTGCTGGGTCTGGACACCGAGCGCTCCACCGACCACGACTGGGGCCCCCGGGCGCAGATCTTTCTGGCCGAGCCGGCCGACCTGGCGTCGGTGCGGGCGGCGTTGGTCGACCTGCCGACCCGGTTCCTGGGCCGACCGACCCGGTTCCTCAGCTGGCCGACCGCCCGGCTGGGGGTGCCCGACGCCGCCGGGGACCGTAGCGGGGTCGAGGTGGCGGGCTGGCGGGACTGGCTGCGGGGCCGGCTCGGTTTCGACCCCACCGTCGCGGTCACCACCGACGACTGGCTCGCCACCCCGACCCAGCGGCTGGCCGAACTGACCGCGGGTGCGGTCTTCCACGACGGGCTCGGCGGCGCGGTCGGCGCGGTCCGCGCCCGCCTGGCCTGGTATCCGGACGACGTGTGGCGGCACGTGCTGGCCGCCGGGTGGACCCGGGTGGGGCAGGCCGAGCATCTCGTCGGCCGGTGTGCCGAGGTGGGCGACGCGTTGGGCAGCCGCCTGCTGGCCGCCCGGGTGGCCCACGACCTGATGCGTCTCGGTCTGCTGCTGCACCGGCGCTGGCCGCCGTACGACAAGTGGCTCGGCACCGCGTTCGCCGCGCTGCCGGATGCCGGGCCGGTGGTGGCTGCGCTGGCGGACACCCTCGGGCCGGGCGACTGGCCGCACCGGCAGGCGGGCCTGGTGCGGGCGCTGGAGACGGTCGGTGAGTGGACCAACGCCACCGGGCTGGCCGCGCCGGTCGTCACCACGGCCCGCCCCTTCCACGGGCGGCCCTTCCTGGTGCTCGACGCGCCCCGCCTCGCCGCCGTGCTGCGGGCCGCGGTCGTGGACCCGGTACTGCGGGACCGGCCGCTGCTCGGGGCCGTGGACCAGTACGTCGACAGCGTGGACGTGCTGACCCACCCCGATCGTGCGCGCCGGGTCTGCGCCGTCGTCGCCGGCTGACGGTATCGCCGGGGGGCCGTGGCGTCGCCGGGCGGCGGTCTCCGTCGGGGTGGGTCGCGGCCACCGACGGTCGGCCCCGCCGCGTGCGGCGACGCCGACCGTCGGTGGCCAGCCGGGTCAGCCCCGGATCCGGCTGCGGATGAACTCCCCCGACTCGGTCAGCACGGCGGTGCCGGTGAAGTCGGTGCCGGCGCAGGTGCCCCGCCGGAACACCGAGTTGCTCTCCGGTCCGTCGGAGTAGCTCCACATCGCGTAGCTGATCTTCAGGCTCTTGAGCAGGTCCAGCCAGGTGGTGGCGCTGTCGAGGTCGTTGGGGCCGTCGCCGGTGAAGGTCTGGGTGCCGAACTCGCTGACGAACAGCGGCAGGCTCCGGGCGGCACGGGCCACCGTGGCCCGTTGCAGGTCCCGGTGGGAGGCGGCGTAGAAGTGGAAGGTGTACATGATGTTGGTGGCGTCGACCGGGTCGTCGATCACCTCGGTCTCGTCGGCGCCCTCGGAGACGCCGAGGGAGGAGAATCCCCGGGTGCCGACCAGCACCACGCTGTCCGGGTCGGCGGCCCGGATCACCGGGATGACCTGCTCGGCGTAGCTCTTGATGTCGGCCCAGCCGACCCCGTTGGGTTCGTTGGCGATCTCCCAGAGCACGTTGGTCCGCTCGGCGTGCCGGGCGGCGACCTCGGCGAAGAACGACTGTGCCCGCTCCAGGTTGAACCGGGGGTCGCCGGGGGTCAGGATGTGGAAGTCGACCACCACGTAGAGGCCGAGCGCGCTGGCGGTCGCCACGGCCTCGTCGACCTTGCGGGTGAAGCCGGCCGGGTCGGTCTCGAAGCCGCCCTCCTGGACGTACATGGCCACCCGGACGAAGTCGGCCTGCCAGTCGGTGCGCAGCGCGGCCAGCGAGTCCGGGTTGAGGCAGTTCGGGAAGAACTGGAGGCCGTGGCTGCTCATCCCGCGCAGTTGGACCGGTTCGCCGGCCTCGTCGCACAGGTTCACCCCGCACACCCGTAGCCGGCCGTGCACGGCCACCGGGGACCCGGCGGGCGCGCTGGCCGGGCCCGCGGTGGGCCCGTCGGTGGCGGTGGCCGGGGGAGCGGTGGTGCCGGTGGTCGGGTCGGTGGCGACGGGGCCGGCCGTGGCCGGTGGCGCGGGCTCGGTGTCGGCACTCGCGGTGGGGACGGCCAGGGCCGCCCAGCCGGCGACCAGGGCGGCGAGGGCCACCCCGGTCCAGGTCAGTGCTGCGCGTCGGTGCATCGGAATCTCCGGTCGGGCTCGTCGGGACCCGGGGAAGGCATCCGGTGGTACGAGATCGACGCGGCCACGGTTCACCCCGGGACATGGTCGCCTCCCGACCGCCGGACTGGGCCCTGGCCCAAACGACCGTTAAGCTGACGGGGTGGCGCCCGACGACGGGCAACGGCTCACCACCCTGGAGTTCATCGCGCTATGACTGTCGACCGGATCCTGCCCACCGACGAGGCCCACGACCTGCTCGACCTCGCCACCGAACTCGCCGACCGGGAGCTCGCGCCGAGGGCCGCCGGCTTCGAGGAGCGCGCCGAGTTCCCCCGGGACGTGCTGCGCACCCTGGGCCGGGCGGGCCTGCTGGGCCTGCCCTACGCCGAGGAGCACGGCGGTGCCGCCCAGCCGTACGAGGTGTACCTCCAGGTGCTGGAGATCCTGGCCGGGCGCTGGCTCGCGGTCGCCGAGGCGGTCAGCGTGCACACCCTGTCCTGCTACCCGCTGGCCGAGTTCGGCACCGACGCCCAACGCAAACTGCTGCCGGACCTGGTGGGCGGGGAACTGCTCGGGGCGTACTGCCTCTCCGAGCCGCAGGGGGGCTCGGACGCGGCGTCGCTGACCACCAGGGCGGTCCGCGACGGCGACGACTACCGGGTCACCGGGGTCAAGGCGTGGATCACGCACGCCCGGGTGGCGGACTTCTACAACGTCTTCTGCCGCACCGGCGAGCCGGGCCCGAAGGGCATCTCCTGCCTGTTGGCCGACCGGGACACGCCGGGCATCGTGCCGCAGGCGGCCGAGCGGACCATGGGGCTGCGCTCCTCGCCGGTGGCTCAGGTCGCCTTCGACGACGCCCGGGTGCCGGCCGACCGGCTGATCGGCGGCGAGGGGGCGGGGTTCACCATCGCGATGTCCGCGCTGGACTCGGGGCGGCTCGGCATCGCCGCCTGCGCGGTGGGCCTGGCCCAGGCGGCGCTGGACTACGCCGTCGGTTACGCCCGGGAACGGCAGCAGTTCGGCCGGTCGATCATCGACTTCCAGGGGCTGGGCTTCCTGCTGGCCGACGCGGCCACCCAGATCTCCGCCGCCCGGGCGCTCACCCTGGCCGCCGCCCGGCTGCGCGACGCCGGCCGGCCGTACTCGATCGAGGCGGCCAAGGCGAAGCTGTTCGCCACCGACGTGGCGATGCGGGTGACCACCGACGCGGTGCAGGTGCTCGGCGGGGCCGGTTACGTGTCCGACCATCCGGTCGAGCGGTACATGCGCGAGGCGAAGGTGCTCCAGATCGTCGAGGGCACCAACCAGATCCAACGGCTGGTGATCTCCCGGGCGTTGGCGAGGGACTAGCCTGTGCCGGTGACCTTTCCCCGGATCACCATCGACCCCGAGGTGATGGGTGGCGCACCCTGCGTGCGGCAGTCCCGGATCCCGGTGGCGACCCTGCTGGCGATGATGGCGGAGGGGATGTCGGTGACGGACATCCTCACCGATCTGCCCTTCCTCGACGAGGACGATCTGGCCGAGGTGTTGAACTTCGCCGCGGACGCGGTGCGCGACCGGGCGGCCCGCTGAGCGTCATCTCCGGCGGGACGTCGTCGCCAGGGGAGCGCTCCACCGGGTAGGTTGCACGCGTGGAGGAGATCGACCGTGCCATCGTCGCCGCGCTGACCGCCGACGGCCGTCTGTCGTACACGGATCTGGCGGAGCGGGTCGGCCTGTCGGTCTCGGCCGTGCACCAGCGGGTCCGCCGGCTGGAACAGCGCGGCGTGATCAACGGGTACACCGCCCGGGTGTCGTTCGAGGCGCTGGACCTGCCGATGACGGCGTTCGTGGCGATCCGGCCGTTCGACCCGTCCCAACCGGACGACGCGCCGGAGCGGCTGGCCCACCTGCCCGAGATCGACTCCTGCTACTCGGTGGCGGGGGAGGACTTCTACCTGCTGCTGGTGCGGGTGGCCGGGCCGGCCGACCTGGAACGGGTGCTCCAGGAGATCCGCACCGCGGCGAACGTCACCACCCGCACGACGGTGGTGCTGTCGACGCCGTACGAGGGGCGACCGCCGAAGATCACCGTCGGCGAGTTGCGGCCCCGGGCCCGGGGTGGCGCGGAGGCGTCGGCCTGACACCCCCCGGTGGGTGCGCCGTCGGTCGGTGGCGTGACGCGGGGCCCGCTCAGCGGCCGTTCCAGCGCAGGAGCACCGGTCGGCCGTGTTCGTGGCCGAGCACGCTGACGGTGGCGGTGTCCAGGCGGAGTTTGCCGCCGCCGGATGGGGGCAGCCCGATCCACCGGGCGCCGACCACCCGCAGCTGGTGGGCGTGCCCGACCAGGCCCACGTTGCCCCGCTCCAGCAGGGGAGTGAGCCGGGCGAGCAGCCGGTCGACCCGGGCGCCGATCTCGTCGGGGGCCTCCCCGTCGGGGCAGCCGTCGGTCCAGATGTCCCAGTCCGGCCGGTCGGTGTGGATGTCGGCGGTGGTGCGGCCCTCGTACCGGCCGTAGTTCCACTCCACGAGGTCGTCGTCGGTGTGGTCGACGGTGAGGCCGGCGAGCTGCGCGGTGCGCAGCGCCCGCCGCCGGGGGCTGGCGAGCACGGTGGCGAGGCGCTGGCCGGTCAGCACCCCGGCCAGCGCGCGGGCCTGCCGCTCGCCGTCGGGGGTCAGCTCCAGGTCGGTGTACGAGGTGTGCCGCCGGCTGGCGCTCCACGTCGTCTCGCCGTGCCGGATCAGGATGATCTCGCTCATCCCCCCAGTCAACCAGCATTCGCCGGGCCCGGCCCGGCTCCGCCCGCAGTTCCCGGCGCGGAGACACCGGTCCGTTTGCCGGTTTCCGCCACCGCCACCGGGAGCGTGCCGTCGTTCTGCGGGGTTCCCACCTGCGGCGGGAGTGGATCGTCACCCCGCCGGTCGGGTGAGTCTGGCGGCGACGGCGTCGAGGACCCAGTCCAGGCCGGTGGCGAAGGAGACCTCGGCGGCCACCTCGGTGCCGTCGTGCACGGCCCTGCTCAGCGCCGGGAAACGGCCGGTGGCCAACATCTTCGTCACGTGCGGGCCGCAGGCACGCTGCCACTCGCGCTTGGACAGGCCGGTGGCGCGTTCGGCCCGCAGGTCGGCGACCTCGCGCCTGATCGCGCCGGTGAAGTAGGCGCTGACCGTCTCCACGGCGCGCATGACGGTGTCGACGTCGGCGAGGCCGTCGAGGGCGGCCAGCGTGGCTTCGGTGACGGCGAGGCCGTTCGGGCCCAGGGCCGGGCGGCCGCCGAGCAGGTCCGCCAGCCATTCGTGCCGCAGCGCGGCCTGTCTGGTGCGGTGGGCGAGGCCGCGCAACGCCTCCCGCCAGTCACCGGGTCGCTCCCCGGGGAGGATCTCGGCGTACACCTCGTCCACCATGAGGTCGAACAGTTGGTCCTTGGTGGAGATGTGGCCGTACAGCCGCATCGGGCCGGCGTTCAGTCGGGCGGCGACCTTACGCACCGACACCGCCGCCAGCCCGCCCTCGTCGGCCAGCGCGATGGCGGCGGCGATGATCTGCCCCCGGTCGAGCGGTACGGGGGGGTTCGGCGGGGCGGGCCGGTCCCAGACACTCATGATCACTCCCTGTCGTTGCGCTGAATTGTAGGGGAGCTATACGGTGTATCGCCATGAGACATCGTATTGCTGTGGTCGGGGGTGGCCCGGCGGGTCTGACCTTCGCCCGGGTCCTGCACCGCCACGGCCACCCCGTCGCCGTCCTCGAACGTGATCCCTCGCCCGACTCCCGCCCTCCGGGCGGCACGCTGGACCTGCACGAGGGGCTGGGGCAGCGGGCCCTGGACAAGGCGGGGTTGCTGGCGGAGTTCGAGGCGCTGTCCCGTCCCGAAGGACAGGCCATGCGCATCCTGGACGCCGCGGGGACCGTGCTGCGGGACTGGAAACCCGCCCCGGACGAGCGGGCCAATCCGGAGATCGACCGCGGGCAACTCCGCGATCTGCTGCTCGGCTCTCTGGACGTGCGGTGGGGGCGGGAGGTGACGCGGGTGGTGCCGGGGGCGGGGGAGGGCGTCCTGGTGCATTTCGCGGACGGGCCGCCGGAGGCGTTCGATCTCGTGGTGGGCGCCGACGGCGCCTGGTCCCGGGTCCGTCCGGCGGTCTCGTCGGTGACGCCGCAGTACACCGGCGTCACCTCGGTCGAGACCTCCCTCGACGACGTCGACACCCGCCACCCTGACCTCGCCCGGCTCATCGGTGAGGGTTCGGTGTCCGTGTACGGCGTGAACCGGTCTCTCGTCGCCCAACGCAACAGCGGCGGTCACGTCAAGGTGTACGCCAGGCTCCGCGCGCCGCTGGACTGGCACGCGCACCTGGACCTGGCCGATGTCGAGGCCACCCGGTCGGGTCTGCTGGCGCTGTTCGACGGCTGGGCCGCTCCCGTGCGCGACCTGCTCGGCCACGGCACCGCCTTCGCCCACCGACCCGTGTACGTCCTACCCGCGTCCCACACCTGGGACCATGTCCGGGGGGTGACGCTACTGGGCGACGCCGCCCACCTGATGCCACCGTTGGGGGCGGGCGCGAACCTCGCGATGCTGGACGGTGCCGAGCTCGCGGAGGCCATCGCCGCCGACCCGGAGAATCTGGACGAGGCGGTCCGCGCCTTCGAGGAACGGATGTGGGCCCGGGCCGCCACCTGGTCGAGGATCACGACGGCCGGTCTGGAACGCCTGGTGAGCCCGGACCCCGCCGAAGCCCTCGCCCTCTTCGACCAGGTCCAGCCCTCCTGACCACCGGCAGCAGACCACCGCTTGCCGCCTATTGTCCTAGGATGGCCTACCGGTGGTGTGCCCCGGCACACCACGAACATCAGCGCCCACGGCGCAAATCCGTTTCGAGCCGGACAGAGCGGGGACGCCACGGGTGCGGGGCATCGGCCCCGTGACCGCCGGAGCGACAGGAGGCGACATGAGCTTCACCGACAAGGCGAAGAACAAGGCCCAGGAGCTGACCGGCGCCGCGAAGGAACGGATCGGCGACGTCACCGACAACGAGCGGATGCGCGCCGAGGGTGCCACCGAGCAGAGCGAGGCGCGCGCCCGGCAGGCCGGTGAGCACGTCAAGGACGCCGGTCGCGACGCCCGGGACGCCATGCGCTGAGCGGATCACCATCCGGACAGCCCCCTGAGCATGCTCAGGGGGCTGTCCGGGTTAGCGTGCGGGCATGGTGGTCGCCCGGTCGTTGGTGTTGTTCGTCCTGGCCGCGCTCGCCGAGATCGGTGGGGCGTGGCTGATCTGGCAGGGCTGGCGGGAGCACCGGGGGCTGTGGTGGATCGCCGCCGGGGTGCTCGCGTTGGGCGTGTACGGCTTCGTGGCGACCTTCCAGCCGGATGCGAACTTCGGCCGGATCCTGGCCGCGTACGGCGGGGTGTTCGTGGCGGGATCGCTGGCGTGGGGGGTGCTGGTGGACGGTTTCCGGCCGGACCGGTGGGACCTGACGGGCGCGGCGATCTGCCTGCTCGGCGTCGCTGTGATCATGTACGCCCCGCGCGGGGTGTGACGCGCGCCGCCCCCGGGACCGGTCGGGTCGTCGGGGGCGGCGGGGTGGGTGTGTCGTGGGGTCAGTCGTCGCGGTGTGCGGCCCACCACTGCTGGCCGGCCTCGGGGAGGGTGTCGATCGGGTCGTAGTAGGCGTAGCGCTTGTTGAGCGCCTCCAGGTCGGCCGACTCGATGGAGGTGCGGTAGTTCTTCGTCCAGTAGGAGATGCCGCGTTCCCGGTCGTACTCGGTGAGCATGTGCACCCAGCGCTTGCCGACGAAGGGCACGTCGCAGACGATCCGGGGGGTGGCGTAGCCGGGCAGGTAGCCCATGATGTCGTGTTGGAGCTGCTGGGCGTGCCAGACCGGGACCCGCCAGTGTTCGGCGTTGGGGATCATGTCGCACATGTAGAAGTAGTACGGCAGGATGCCGGCCTCGCCCTGCAGGGCGAAGCACAGGTCGAGCAGGTCGGGGGTGGTGGCGTTGACGCCGCGCATGAGTACGCCCTGGTTGCGCACGTCGCGGACGCCGACGTCGAGGGCGGTCTGGGTGGCCTTCGCGACCAGCGGGGTGATCGACTGGGCGTGGTTGACGTGGGTGTGGATGGCCAGGTTGACGCCGCGGCGGGCGGCGGTGCGGGCGACCCGTTCCAGGCCCTCGACGACGTCGTTCTGGAGCCAGTGCTGGGGCAGGCCCATGAGGGCCTTGGTGGCGAGCCGGATGTCGCGGACGGTTTCGAGTTCGAGCAGCCGCATGAGGTACGACTCAAGGTTGCGCCACGGGACGTTGGCCACGTCGCCGCCGGAGACGACCACGTCGCGGACGCCGGGGTGGGCCTTGAGGTAGCTGATGTGGGCGTCGTAGCGGTCGACGGGCTTGAGGGTGAGCTTGAGTTTGTCGACGGCGGGGGTGGAGTTGCCGACCAGGTCCATCCGGGTGCAGTGTCCGCAGTACTGGGGGCAGGTGGAGAGCAGTTCGGCGAGGACCTTGGTGGGGTAGCGGTGGGTGAGACCCTCGGCGACCCACATGTCGTGTTCGTGCAGTGAGTCACGGCTGGCGTAGGGGTGTGACGGCCAGTCGGTGCGCCGGTCGGCGGCGACGGGGATCATGTAGCGGCGGATCGGGTCGGCGCGGAACGCCTCGGTGGTCATCGGGGCGAACGGCACCATCGTGTTGATCATCTGGGGTGGCACCAGCATCGACATGGTGGCCAGGGCCTGCTGGTCGGCGGCGAGGTCGGTGTAGAAGGTCTCGTCGACGGTGTCGCCGAGGACGGCGCGCAGCTGCTTGATGTTCTTGACGCAGTTGACGCGTTGCCACTGGGCGTTCTCCCACTGCTCGCGGGTGACGTGACGCCAGCCGGGGAAGCGGGTCCAGTCGGGCTCGACCAGGGGGCTGCGGCGGTATTCGTAGGGCTGGCCGGCGGTCGGTGCGGCGACCGGGGCGGGGCGGGGCCCAGGGATGGTCGCCATCGGTTGGGTCTGGGTCACGGCCCCTCCTCGTGGTGTGCGTGGCCGGGGTGGCCGGCGGGTGCGAGCCGGGGTGGCCGGCGGTTGATGATCGGTAGATCCGAAGGCTACTGGAAAATATCCGGCGAAGAAATTAGTCTGCCGTAAGTTTTCCCGCGATGCGAGTCCTGGTCGGGGCTTCGGGCGGTTGAGGGGGGAGGTTGGTGTGACGTCACCGGTGGGCCTGCACCGTGTCGTGGAGCCGGCGGGGGTGCTGCCGCAGGCGGCCTGGCGGCTGGACGCCGACCCCCGGATCGCCCCGAACGAGGTGCGCATCCGGGTCGAGCGGTTGAATCTCGACGCGGCGAGTTTCCGGCAGTTGGCGCAGAAGCACGACGGGGACGGGGAGAAGGTCCGCGCCGAGGTGCTGGAGATCGTGTCGACGCGGGGCAAGATGCAGAATCCGGTGACCGGTTCGGGGGGGATGCTGATCGGCACCGTGGAGGAGGTCGGTCGTCGGTCGCCGTTGGGGTTGGCGGTGGGTGACCGGGTGGCGACGCTGGTGTCGTTGACGTTGACGCCGTTGACGATCCTCGACGGGTTGGCCCGCTGGGACGGGCGCAGCGAGCAGGTGCCGTGTGACGGGTACGCGATCCTGTTCGCCCGGTCGATCGCGGCGGTGCTGCCGGGGGACCTGCATCCGGAGTTGGCGTTGGCGGTGCTGGACGTGTGTGGGGCGCCGGCGTTGACGGCCCGGGTGGTCGCTGAGCAGGTGGCGCGGCGGGAACGCGCCGGTGACGGGTCGGCGGTGACGGTGGCGGTGATCGGTGGGGGCGGTAAGAGCGGGTCGTTGTCGTTGGCGGCGGCGCGGCGGGCGGGTGCGGGTCGTACCGTGGGGGTGGTGCCGGTGGCGGCGGAGCGGGATGCGCTGGTGGCGGCTGGTCTGGCGTCGGTGGTGGCGTTGGCTGATGCCCGGGATCCGGTGGGGTTGTCGTCGGCGGTGACGACGGCGTTGGGTGGGCCGGCGGACGTGACGGTGGTGTGCGTGGACGTGCCGGGGTGTGAGCACGGTGCGGTGTTGGCCACGGCGGACGGCGGCACGGTGATCTTCTTCTCGATGGCGACGAGTTTCGCGGCGGCGGCGTTGGGTGCGGAGGGGTTGGCGGCGGACGTGACGATGCTGGTGGGTAACGGGTTCGTGCCGGGGCACGCGGATCTGGCGTTGGGGTTGTTGCGGTCGGAGCCGGGGGTACGTGGTCTCTTCGAGTCCCGGTTGGCGGCAGACTGAGTGCCATGACGAACCCCTCGACGTTGTATCGCGGTGGAGTGCTGCACTGTCCGGCGGAGCCGAGCGCGACGGCGCTGTTGGTGCGGGACGGGCGGATCGCCTGGTTGGGTGGTGCGGCGGATGCGCCGGCCGCCGATCGGGTGGTGGAGCTGGACGGGGCGTTGGTGACGCCGGCGTTCGTGGACGCGCACGTGCACGCGACGGATACCGGGCTGGTGTTGTCGGGTCTGGAGCTGTCGTCGGTGCGGTCGGCGGGGGAGTTGCTGGCGGCGGTGTCGGCGTTCGCGGCGGGTCTGCCGGGTGACGCGGTGGTGTTGGGACACGGTTGGGACGAGTCGGCGTGGGGGGATCCGCGGCTGCCGGATGCGGTGGAGCTGGATCGGGCGGCGGGTGGCCGGCGGGTGTACCTGTCGCAGGCGTCGATCCATTCGGCGTTGGTGTCGCAGGCGTTGCTGGCGGCGTGTCCGCAGGCGGCGGTGGTGCCGGGTTTCGATGCGTCGGGGTGGTTGCGGCGCGACGCGCACCATGTGGTGCGGGCGGCGGCGCTGGGTTCGGTGGGTCGGGCGCAGCGGGTGGCGGCGCAGCGGGTGGCGTTGGCGCATGCGGCGTCGTTGGGGATCGCGGCGGTGCACGAGTGTGGTGGTCCGCAGATTTCCGACGAGGAGGACTTCACCGGGTTGTTGGCGTTGTCGGGGGCGGGGTTGCCGGAGGTGTACGGGTACTGGGGTGAGTTGTCGGGGGCGGCGCGGGCGCGGGAGTTGGGTGCGGTGGGTGCGGGTGGTGATCTGTTCGCGGACGGGGCGTTGGGGTCGCGGACGGCGCACGTGTCGCGGGATTACCTCGACGGTGAGGGTTGCGGTCACGGTTATCTGAGTGCCGGTCAGGTTCGTGATCATTTGGTGGATTGTGCGGCGCACGGGATGCAGGGCGGGTTCCATGCGATCGGTGATGCGGCGATCGCGACGGTGTTGGAGGGGTTCGCGGGGGCGGCGGCGGTGTTGGGCACGGACCGGGTGCGGGCGGCGCGGCACCGGGTGGAGCATGCGGAGATCATGAGCAAGCGGTTGATCGCGGGGTTCGTGGAGTACGGGGTGGTGGCGAGTATGCAGCCGGCGTTCGACCGGTTGTGGGGTGGTGCGGGTCGGATGTATGAGTCGCGGTTGGGTCTGGCCCGGTCGTTGGAGTCGAATCCGATGGGGGCGATGCACGCGGTGGGGGTGGCGTTGGCGTTCGGGTCGGATTCGCCGGTGACGCCGTTGGATCCGTGGGGTTCGGTGCGGGCGGCGGCGGCGCATCACAGTGCGTCGCAGCGGATGAGTGTGCGGGCGGCGTTCGCGGCGCACACCCGGGGCGGGTGGCGGGCGGTGCATCTGGACAACGAGGGGGTGATCGCGTTGGGTGCGCCGGCGACGTTCGCGGTGTGGTCGAGTCCGGCGGGGGTGGAGCGGGGGTTGCCGGTGGTGCAGGCCGAGGATCCTGAGTTGCGGGGTCCGGCGGATCCGACGCCGTTGCCGGTGTGTCGGCGCACGGTGTTGCGTGGTGAGGTCATCTATGAGGAAGGCGTTTCGTGAGCGAGCGATCCATCGGTACGGCGCGGCAGGGCGGGTCGGGCAAGCTTGGTCTTGATCCGGTGTTGGTGGGTCGGGCGCGGGAGTTGGCGCGTCGGGCCGGGCAGCCGGTGGTGGATCTGGCGCGGAGTCACACGACGGTGTCGGTGGAGCGGGCGGTGTTGCGGCTGGCGGGGGTGTCGGGGGCGGATCCGGACGGTATTCCGTGGGTGAACCGGTTGGTCGATGCGGTGGTGGCGGATGTGGGGCTGGGGCACGGGGTGGCGTTGCCGGTGTTCGACGCGTTGGCGCGGGAGGGTGTCGACGATGTGACGGTGTTGGCGCAGGAGGCGGCAGCGGGGTCGGTGCGGTTCGTGGTGCCGTCGGGGAGGGCGGCGACGGCGGCGCGGCGGGTGTCGCGGCGGGCGGTGGCGGCGGGGGTGCGGCGGGTTGATCGGCGGCGGGTGGAGCGGGAGCGTCTGGTCAGGCGGTACGGGGATCCGGTGCGGCGGCCGTGGATCTATCTGATCGTGGCGACCGGGGACATCTATGAGGACATTCCGCAGGCGCAGGCGGCGGCGCGGGCGGGTGCGGATGTGATCGCGGTGATCCGGTCGACGGGGCAGTCGTTGTTGGACTATGTGCCGGAGGGGGCGACCCGGGAGGGTTTCGCGGGGACGTATGCGACGCAGGAGAACTTCCGGTTGATGCGGGCGGCGTTGGATGAGACGTCGAAGGAGTTGGGTCGGTATGTGCGGTTGACGAATTATGCGTCTGGTTTGTGTATGCCGGAGATGGCGACGTTGGCGGGTCTGGAACGGCTGGACATGATGCTCAACGATTCGATGTACGGGATTTTGTTCCGGGACATCAATCCGATCCGGACGTTCGTGGACCAGCGGTTTTCGCGGCAGGTGCACGCGCGGGCGGGGATCATCATCAACACCGGTGAGGACAACTATCTGACCACGGCGGATGCGGTGGACGAGGCGCACACGGTGACGGTGTCGCAGTTGCTCAACGAGTTCTTCGCGCATGAGGCGGGGTTGGCGGACTGGCAGTTGGGGTTGGGGCACGCGTTCGAGATCAATCCGGATGTGCCGGAGTCGTTCCGGTTGGAGTTGGCGCATGCGTTGTTGGCGCGGGAGTTGTTTCCGGATGCGCCGTTGAAGTGGATGCCGCCGACGAAGCACATGACGGGTGACGTGTTCCGGGGGAACCTGTTGGACGGGTTCTTCAATCTGGTGGGCACGATGACGGGGCAGGGGATCCTGTTGGTGGGGATGATGACGGAGGCGGTGGTGACGCCGTGGTTGTCGGATCGGGACATCGCGTTGCAGAACGTGCGGTACGTGTTGGGTGCGGCGGGTGGGTTGCACGAGGATTTCGTGCCGGCGCCGGGTGGGTTCATCCAGCAGCGGGCGAACCGGGTGTTGGGTGAGGCGGTGCAGTTGTTGGAGCGGATCGGGGACCAGTCGTTGTTGACGGCGATCGCCGAGGGCACGTTCGGCATCATGAAGCGCCCGGCGGACCGGGGTAAGGGGTTGGCGGGGGTGGCGCGGCACGAGGCCGGCTACTACAACCCGGCGACGGAGATCCTGGAGCAGCCGGCATGAGTGAGCGCACCGAACGCAGTGCGGGCCGCGAGAGCATGCCCGGCGGGAACGGCATGAGTGAGCGCACCGAACGCAGTGAGGGCCGCGAAGGCATGCCCAACGGGAACGGCACGGGTGTCGTGGGGGCTGGCGCGGTCGCCGGGAAGCGGGTCGTGCGGCCGTACGGGGACACCACCGGTGACGGGATGGTGCAGGTGTCGTTCACGTTGCCGGTGCCGCACGACAAGCGGGCCGAGGGTGCGGCGGTGCAGTTGGCGAACCGGATGGGTATCGATCCGGCGATGCTGGTGCACGCGAAGCCGATGAGTGACGGGTTCACGTTCTTCGTGGTGTACGGGCGGGTGAACCACCTGGTGGATCTGGATCAGGTGCAGGTGGTGGAGCGGGACTTTCCGTTGCTGGGCGCCAAGGAGGTCAACGCGGTGGTGAAGCAGCGGTTGCGTCGGAAGTTGTCGGTGGTGGGGGCGTGTATCGGCACGGATGCGCACACGGTGGGTATCGACGCGATCCTGAATGTGAAGGGTATCGCCGGGGAGAAGGGGCTGGAGTATTACCGGGAGTTGAAGGTGACCAATCTGGGTGCGCAGGTGAGTGTGCCGGAGTTGGTGGAGGCGGCGCGGCGGGAGCGGGCGGATGCGGTGTTGGTGTCGCAGGTGGTGACGCAGCGGGATGCGCATCTGCACAACACGCGGGAGATGTCGGCGGCGTTCCGGGAGGCGTTGCCGGCGGGTAAGCGGCCGTTGCTGATCGTGGGTGGGCCGCGGTTCGACGAGACGATGACCGCGGAGTTGGGGGTGGACCGGATCTTCGGTCGGGGCACCACGCCGGGTGAGGTGGCGTCGTATCTGGTGCACGCGTTGGTGACGAGCAGGAAGGCGGGGGCATGAGCGATTCGCGGGTCGGGTTGACGGTG
The DNA here is from genome assembly GCF_040678915.1 of Micromonospora sp. NPDC049257. NCBI lineage: Bacteria > Bacillati > Actinomycetota > Actinomycetes > Micromonosporales > Micromonosporaceae > Micromonospora > Micromonospora sp. NPDC049257. The sequence goes on along the minus strand of NZ_JBFAQU010000023.1, from coordinate 8,938 downwards.
ACGCATCGGCGGTATGTGCCGTATTCGCACGCCCATTACGCGGGGAACCTGGTGGACGGGGCGTACACGTTGGGGTTGTTCGGGGACGTGGCGACGGAGGTGTGTATCCGTACCGATGGTGACGAGGGGTTGTTCGCGTCGTACGCGGATGTGCAGTTCCTGGCGGCGGTGCGGGCGGGTGACGTGCTGGAGGTGACGGCGACGGTGGTGCGGGTGGGTACCCGCAGCCGGACGGTCGATTTCGTGGCGCGGGTGGTGTGTCGGGGTCGGCCGGAGCGGGGTGGGTCGGCGGCGGAGGTGTTGGCGGAGCCGGTCGTGGCGGTGACGGCTACGGGCACCGTGGTCGTTCCCGGGGCGGCGTGAGTCTGGCGGTCTGCGCCGACGTCGGGTCGACCTGGACGAAGGCGGCGGTGGTGGACCTGGCCGTGGGGCGGTTGGTGGGGGCGGCGTCGGCGCCGACGACGGTCGGTACGGACGTGCTGCACGGGTTGGACGCGGCGGTGGGTGCGGCGGTCGACGGGGCCGGCGCGGGGCGTGCGGGTGCTCTGCCGTGGTACGTGTGTTCGTCGGCGGGTGGTGGGTTGCGGTTGGCGGTGGTGGGTTACGAGCCGTTGGTGACGGCGCAGGCGGGTCGGCGGGTGGGGTTGTCGGCGGGGGCGAACGTGGTGCACGTGGCGGCGGGCCGGTTGGCGGCGGCGGAGCTGGCGGCGGTGCGGGCGGCCCGGCCGGATGTGGTGTTGCTGGTCGGTGGCACCGACGGTGGGGACGTCGACACGGTGACGCACAACGCGACGCGGTTGGCGCGGGCCCGGTGGCGGGTGCCGGTGGTGTTGGCCGGCAACGTGGACGTGCGGGAGGGGTTGCGGGAGGTGTTGGCGGCGGCGGGGGTGCCGGTGACGGTGGCGGACAACGTGTTGCCCCGGATCGGGGTGTTGGCGCCGGCGTCGGCGCGGGCGGCGATCCGGGAGGTGTTCCTGCGGCACGTCATCGGGGGTAAGCGGTTGTCGCGGGGGTCCCGGTTCGCCCGGTTGGTGCGGGCGGCGACCCCGGATGCGGTGTTGACCGGGGTGGAGGTCCTCGCCGACGTGGTGGGGGGTGATCTGGCGGTGGTGGACGTGGGTGGGGCGACGACCGACGTGTATTCGGTGTTGACGCCGGACGAGCGGGCCGGTGGGCCGGGTCGGGAGGTGGCTGGGGCGTTGTGGCGGGCCCGCACCGTGGAGGGTGACCTGGGGATGCGGTGGAGCGCGCCGGGGGTGGTCCGGGCGGCGGTGCAGGAACGGTTGCTCGATGCGGTCGGGCAGGAGGAGTTGGCGGCGGCGGCGGCGGTGCGGGCGGCTGATCCGGGGTTCCTGCCGGTTGATGCGGCGGGTCGGGCGGTGGACGGGCGGATCGCGGTGTTGGCGGCGACGGTGGCGTTGCGGCGGCATGCCCGGGGTGCGGCGACGGGGGAGCGGGCGGGTCGGGATCTGCGGGATGTGCGGCTGCTGGTGGGTTCCGGTGGTGTGCTGCGTCACGCGTCGGCCGGTGCCGGGGTGGGGGTGTTGGCGCAGGTGCTCGCGGATCGTGCGGGTGGGTGGCCGTTGCCGCGGGCGGCGCGGCCGGTGGTGGATGTGGATTATGTGCTGGCCGCCGGGGGGTTGTTGGCGGGGGAGCATCCGGTGGCGGCGGCGGCTTTGTTGCGTCGGCATCTCGGTGGGGATTGAGACCCGCCGACGCGACACGCCGGGTTGGTGGACGTGACTGGCCGGTGGTGGGTTGACAGCGGCGGGGGTGTAGGCCGTACCGTCTTTGAGTCCTACTACGGGAAGCGGCTGTTGTTCGCTTCGTCCCTTCGTCCGCTGGCCGAGCGACATTGTTGGTGCGTATTTGTCGCGGCGGCCAGGTCCAGCGGGCGGGGGTCGGCGGGGCGGCGCGAACCGGCCGCGGTTACCGGTGTACGGGCAGGGTGAGTGGTACGGCCAGTAGACAACGGCCGGGCGGGGGCAGCCAGTCCACCGTCGGGTCGGTCCGAAGGTCGGCGTCGCTCATTTTGTCCCACCGGCCGGGAAGGGCCTGGGAGCATCGGGGCGCGGCTGAGGCCGCGCCCCGATTTCGTGTCCGCCCGCTGCGGGGGTCGGTGTCACCGGTGTTCCCCGGGGCGGGCCGACCGGCGTCGCGTTGTCCGGGGCGGGGCGGGTCGGCGTCGGGTGGGCTCGGGCCTGCGGCTCGGTGGTTCGGGGGTGCCGGGGTGGGGCGGGTAGCCTTCGGCCCGTGATCGTGGTGAGGTGCCGGTGACGACGCTCGACCGGGATGAGACGCGTACCCCGGTGGTGGTACGACCGACCAGGGGGCCGGTGCCGTTGCGGGTGGCGGTGCCGGTGGCGGTGGCGGCCGGGTTGGCGCTGCTGGTGGCGTTCCCGCCGTACGGGTGGTGGCCGTTGGCGCCGGTGGGGGTGGCCGGGTTGGCGGTGGCGGTGCACCGGCGGCGGTTGCGGGCCGGCGCGGGGTTGGGGTTCCTGACGGGGGTGGCGTTGTTCGCCCCGTTGTTGGCGTGGACGAATCTGCACACCGGGCTGCTGCCGTGGGTGTTGTTGTCGTTGTTGCAGGCCGGCTATGTGGCGTTGCTGGGGGCGGCGTCGGCGTGGGTGTCGCCGGTGGTGGACCGGTGGCGGTGGGCGTGGCCGGTGGTGACCGGGGTGTTGTGGGTGGGGCAGGAGGCGCTGCGCGACCGGACGCCGTTCGGGGGGTTCCCGTGGGGGCGGTTGGCGTTCAGCCAGGACGCGTCGCCGCTGCTGGGGTGGGCGTGGCTCGGTGGGGCCCCACTGGTCACCGGGGTCGTGGCGGTGGCCGGCGGGTTGCTGGTGGTGGGGTCGTGGCGGCGGTGGCCGGGCCCGGACGGGGTGTGGCGGCCGGTGGCCGGGGTCGCGGTCGGGTTGTTGCTGCTGGTGGGGGTGGGGTTGGCGGTGCCCACGGGTGCCGGCGGTGGCCGGTCGGTGCGGGTGGCGATCGTGCAGGGCAACGTGCCGCGGTTGGGGTTGGATTTCAACGCCCAGCGGCAGGCGGTGCTCAACAATCACGCCGATGCGACGGTGGAGTTGGCCGGGCGGGTCGCCGCCGGTGCGGTGCCGCGTCCGGACCTGGTGGTGTGGCCGGAGAACTCCTCGGACATCGACCCGTTGCGCAATGCCGCCGCCGGGGCGCGGATCTCCGCGGCTGCGGACGCGATCGGTGCGCCGATCCTGGTCGGTGCGGTGCTTGCCGGTCCGGGTGACGGTGAGGTGCGCAACGCCGGCATCCTGTGGCGGCCGGGCACCGGCCCGGACATGGCCCAGTTGTACACCAAGCGGCATCCGGTGCCGTTCGCCGAGTACGTGCCGATGCGGTCGTTGGCGCGGAAGGTGTCGTCGCAGGTCGACCGGGTGCGGGCGGATTTCGTGCCGGGGTCGACCCCGGGGGTGGTGGACGTGGGCCCGGTGGTCCTCGGTGACGTGATCTGTTTCGAGGTGGCCTACGACGGTCTGGTGCGCGACACCGTCGACGGTGGGGCGCAGTTGCTGGTGGTGCAGACGAACAACGCCACCTTCGACGTGGCGGAGGCCCGGCAGCAGTTGGCGATGGTGCGGTTGCGGGCGGTGGAGCACGGTCGGGCGGCGTTGATGGCCTCGACGGTCGGGGTGTCCGGGTTCGTCGCCCCGGACGGGCGGGTAAGCGACGCCACCGGGTTCAACACCCGGGCGGTGGTGGTGCGGCAGGTGACGCTCTCCGACGGGCGTACCCCGGCCACCCGGGCCGGGCGGTGGCCGGAGTCGACGCTGGCGGGTCTGGCGGTGGCGGCGTTGGTCGTCGCGGGGATGCTGCGCCGTCGGCGGGAGGTCACCGTCGCCGGGTGAGCCGGCAGGAACGGGGGACAGGCGTGGGTGAGGCAGTCGCGGGGCAGCCCGGGGTGGGTCGGGTGCTGGTGGTGATTCCCACCTACAACGAGGCCGACAACGTCGCCGACGTGGTGGCCCGGGTCCGCCGGGCGGCACCGGCGGTGGACGTGCTGGTCGCCGACGACAACAGTCCCGACGGTACGGGGGCGTTGGCGGAGGCGATGGCCGGCACCGACGCGCAGGTGCACGTGCTGCACCGGCCCGGTAAGGAGGGGTTGGGGGCGGCGTACCTGGCGGGGTTCGGGTGGGCGCGGCAGCGCGGCTACGACGCGGTGGTGGAGATGGACGCCGACGGTTCGCACGCCCCGGAGGATCTGCCGGCGTTGTTGACTGCGGCCCGCGACGCGGATGTGGTGATCGGGTCGCGGTGGGTGGGTGGGGCGCGGGTGGTGAACTGGCCGTGGCGGCGGTTGGTGCTGTCGCGGTGCGGGAACCTGTATGCGCGGATGGCGTTGGGGATGCCGGTGTCGGACGCCACCGGTGGTTTCCGGGTGTACCGGTTGTCGGCGTTGCGGGCGATGCGTCTGGAGTCGGTGTGTTCGCAGGGGTATTCGTTCCAGGTGGAGTTGTCGCGGTTGGCGCACCGGGCGGGGGTGCGGATCGTGGAGGTGCCGATCACGTTCGTCGAGCGGGAGCGGGGGGCCAGCAAGATGAGTCCGTTGATCGTGGCGGAGGCGTTGTGGCGGATCACCACCTGGGGGCTGCGGGACCGGCGGCCGGGTCGGCTGCGTCGCGGTCACGACCGGTGGCCGTGAGGTGGGGCGTGGCATGCTGGAGGAGCGGGCCTGTCGCCCCGGGCGTTGTCCGGTTGACGGTGGTGGGCGGGTGCCGCGCGACGCGGATGAGGTGAGATGCGCCGATACCTGAGGTTCGTGCCACCGGCCCTGCTGTTGGCGGTGGTGGCGGAGTTGGCGGTGTTCGTCGTGGTGGGCCGGGCCGTCGGGTTCGGCACGGCGGTGCTGCTGGTGTTCGCCGCGTCCCTGGTGGGTCTGGTGTTGCTGCGCCGGGAGGGGATGCGCGCCTGGCGGGGGTTCCGTACGTCGGTGGAGTCGCGGCAGCCGCCGGGCCGGCAGGTGACCGATGGTCTGGTCGGGTTGGCTGGTGCGTTGCTGCTGGCGGTGCCGGGTCTGTTCAGTGGTGTGGTGGGTTTGGTGTTGCTGGTGCCGCCGGTGCGCCGGTTGGTGCGCTCGGGGGTGCAGCGGGCCACTGAGCGGCGGGTGTCGTCGATGGTGGCCGGTGACCTGTTCGGCCCGCGTACGGTGCGGGTGCGTCGGGGCGAGCCGGCGACGTCGACGCCGCCGGTCGATGGTGACGTGGTGGCCCCGCCGCCGGTCGACGGGGGTCGGGCCATCGAGGGGGAGATCGTGGAGCCCCGCCGGCCCTGACCGGCCGGTGGTCCCGCCCAGGAGCGGGCACTGTCGTCCCACACCTTTCGGTCCGCCCCGCAGCCCGGGTGGGGCGTGGGCTCCGGTTGTCCCGGTGGGCAGGGAAGCGGTGGTGACACGACGGCGCCCCCGGGGATCTCCTCCCCGGGGGCGCCGTCGTGGTGCGGTACGTCAGGCGCGGCCGCGGCGGGTGCGGACCTCCTGGAGCCGTTCGGCGAGGATGTCCTCCAGCTCGGCGATGGAGCGCCGTTCCAGCAGCATGTCCCAGTGGGTGCGTGGCGGCTTGGCCTTCTTCTGCTCCGGTTCGGTGCCGTCGACGAGCCGGGCGACGCTGCCGTCGAACTTGCACTCCCAGGTGGTGGGGACCTCGGCGTCGACGGCGAAGGGGACCTCGAACTGGTGGCCCTTGGCGCAGAGGTACTCGCGGGTCTGGCGCGGCGCGAGCTCCGTGTTGCGGTCGGATTCGTAGCTGACCGCGCCCAGACGGCTTCCGCGCAGCATGCGCTCGCCCATGATCGACTTCCCCTCGTTCGTGGTGCTGGTCTTCCGGTATAACGGCCGGTCACCGCCGGGGCATTCCCGCCCGTCGGGTGGGACGGCCCCCGCAAGGGTAGCCCGCCGTCGCACCGCCCCGGCGGGTTCGTCTGCGGCCGGGTCGACATCGGTGCCGTGTCCCGGGTGTGCACCGCGATGGTAGCCGCCGCCGGTGCGTCCCGCGCCGACGACGGGCCGTGCCGGGGCGGCCGGTGGCGATAGCATCCGCGGCATGGCCACCACCGTGCATCCCGGCGCGTGCCCCCTGGACTGTCCCGACACGTGTGTCTGGCAGCTCACCGTCACCGACGGGCGGCCGGTGGCGCTGCGCGGCGACCCGGGTCACCCGTTCACCCGGGGCGCGTTGTGCGGCAAGGTCAACCGTTATCTCGACGCGGTCACCGGGCCCGACCGGCTGACCACCCCCCTGGTGCGGGTCGGCCCCAAGGGGGTCGGGCCGGTGTCGTACCGGCCGGCGAGCTGGGACGAGGCGGTGCGTCGGGTCGCGGCCGGGTTGCGGGCCAGCATCGACCTCAACGGACCGGAGTCGGTCCTGCCGTACTACTTCGCCGGCACCATGGGTCTGGTGCAGGGCTGGTCGATGGGTCCGCGGCTCTTCGCCCACCTGGGGGCGTCGCGGTTGCGGACCACCATCTGCACCGCGGCGTCCCGGGCCGCCCTCGGGTCGATCTACGGCGGGTCCGTCGGTTTCGAACCGGAGTCGGTGGTCGAGGCGAAACTGATCGTCCTGTGGGGGGCGAACCTGCTCTCCACCAACCTGCACCACTGGCCGTTCGTGCGGCAGGCCCAACAACGCGGCGCGTACGTGGTCACCATCGACCCGTTGCGCACCGACACCGCGGCCCGCAGCGACGAGCACGTGGCACCGCTGCCCGGCACCGACGCCGCCCTCGCCCTGGGGTTGATGCGGCACGTACGGGACGTCGGTGGGGTCGACCGTGGGTGGTTGGACGCGCACACCGTCGGGTGGGAGCGGATGGCGGCCCGCCTGGACGAGTGGCCGGTGGAGCGTGCCGCCGCCGAGTGCGGCCTCGACGTCGACGTGGTGCGTCGCCTCGGCGAGCGGATCGCCACCACCCGTCCCACCGCCATCCGGATCGGGCTCGGCCTGCAACGGCACGCCGGGGCCGGGCAGGCGGTCCGGGCCATCGCGGCGATCCCCCTGCTCACCGGGGATTTCCGGTATCCCGGCGGCGGGGCGTTGGCCACCACCAGCGGGCATCACCGGGTCGACTCCGACCGGGTCGCCCGGCCCGCCGGGATGCCCGCTCCCCCGGCCCGGTCGATCAACATGAGTCGACTCGCCGCCGCCCTGACCGGGGAGGCGGACCCGCCGGTCACCGCGCTGGTGGTGTTCGACACCAACCCGGTCGCCACCGTCCCGGACCAGAACCTGCTGCGTCGGGGGTTGACCCGCGGTGACCTGTTCACCGTGGTGCTGGAGCAACGCTGGACCGACACCTGCGACTTCGCCGACGTGGTGCTGCCGGCCACCATGCAACCTGAGCACCTGGACCTGCACACCTCCTACGGTCACCACTACGCCACCCTGAACCTGCCGGTGCTGGACCCGCCGGGGCAGGCGCTGCCCAACACGGAGATCTTCCGGCGGATCGCCGCCGCGCTCGGGCTGGACCATCCCCGGCTGCGGGACAGCGACGAGGACCTGGCCCGGCAGCTGCTCGACGGCACCGGCATCAGCTACGACGAGTTGGTGCGCAGCACGTACGTGCGGGCCACGGGGGTGGCGGTGGGGTCCGCCCCGTACGCCGAGGGTGGGTTCCCCAGCCTCGACGGGCGGGCCCGGTTCCACGACCCGCGGCTGACCGCGCAGGGCGTCGACCCGCTCGTCGGGTACACCCCGCCGGTCGAGGTGGGTGACGCGGCGCTGGCCCGCCGGTTCCCCCTGGCGTTGATCTCCCCCGCCGGCCGGTTCTTCCTCAACTCGACGTTCGCGTCGTTGCCGTGGCACCTCGGTCGCACCGGTCCGCCGCGCATCCATCTGCATCCCGTCGACGCCGCCGCCCGGGGCCTGGCCGACGGTGACCCGGCGCGGGTGCACAACGACCGGGGCGAGTTCCTCGCCACCGTCGCCGTGGACGACGCGACCCGCCCCGGGTTGGCGTTCACCTACAAGGCGTACTGGGCCCGGTTGAGCCCCGGCGGCAGCACCGTCAACGCGGTCACCGGGGTCCGGGACACCGACCTCGGTGGGGGGCCCACGTTCCACGACACCCGGGTCGAGGTGCACCCCGCCCCGGTGGGCCGACCGGGCGACGCGGGCGGTGACCCGTCGGGGTCGACTCAGCCCGGCTGAGTGGGGCCGCTGAGCCGGGCCAGCGCGCCGGCCAGGTCACTGACCTGGTCGGCGAGTTGACCGGCCCGGCGTTGGGCGGCGTCACGGTCGGCCTGCGCCGCCGGCAGCAGCCGGTCCAGTTCGGCCAGCCGGGCCCGGTCGGCGGCGGTCGCCCGGTGCGCCTGCGTCACCTCCGCGCGGGCCCGGGTCAGCTCGGCGGTCAGCGTGTCCACCCGGGCCAGGGCGGCGGCCAGGTCCTCGGCGGCGCGGGCGGTCAGCGCGGCGGTCTCCTGCCGGGCGGCCGTCGCGTCGGCCCGCGCGGCGGCGACGTCCCGCCGGGCCGCCTCGGCGGTGGCCTCCGCCTGCCGGGCCTGCTCGGTGGCGGTGTCGGCCCGGGTGCGGGCCGCCGCGGCGTCGGCGTGGGCCTGCCGGGTCTCCTGGCGGGCGGCGGCGGCCTCGGCGGCGGCGCGCTGCGCGTCGGCCGACTCCCGGGCGGCGTCAGCGCGGGCGGCGTCACGTTCGGCGGTCAGGTCGGCGGTGCGTTGCCGTTCGGCGTCGCGTTCCGCGCGCAGGGTCCGCAGCTCGTGCCGGGCGGCGTCCCGGTCACGTTCGGCCTGCACCCGCAGCGCCTGCGCGGCGCTGGCGTCGCGGCGGGCCGCGTCGGCGGCGGTGTCGGCCTGCCCGGCCCGCTGCTGTGCTTCGGCGGCGCGGGCGTCGGTCGCCGACCAGATCGGCGTCTCGCAGATGCACGTGTCGCGGCTGCTCGCCCGGGCCCTGACCAAGACGTA